>JAJYMP010000165.1 GCA_021786915.1 Chloroflexota bacterium | reverse complement strand
CCTCGCCGCGTCCCGGCGTCGCGACCCCTCGCTTTGCCCACCCCCCCGGGCGCCTGAGTCACGCTGGACTCGCCGCGCGCGGCGCCGTGCGGGGCCGCCGGCCGGGGCGCGGGCCCTGGGGCGTGGCCCGTGCGCGAGGGGGCCGCATCTGAGTCTGTGGCGACTCGGCGGGCCGGACGAGCCGGCGGCCGCGGGCCAGCGGTCGACGGTTCGGGACGCTATCCGACGCGGACCACGCCGTCGCGGGTCACGATCCAGTGCGAGGTCTGCTCGAGGGCCTCCCGGGCGCTCCGGATCACGTCCACGGTGGCGTGCGGGTAGCCGGCCTCGCGGAGCAGGTGCTCGACGCGTGAACCGGCCTGGGGGCCGTCGGCGTACCCCTCGCTCGCCGTCCGGTCGCGCGCCTGCTCGAAGGCGCGGACGAATGCGGGGTCGTCCCAGGGGGTGATCTTCGCCCTGATGTGCGTCATGGTCGTCATCCCGACCACCTCCACGGTCGATTCTGATCGCCCGGCGAGACGCGGGCGAGGGCCGGAAGCCACGCGATCGCACCAACCCCCGCCACCTGCGAGACTTGCCCCATGGAGCGCCTCCACGCCGTCATCGGGCCCCTCAATACCAACGTCTACGTGCTCGCGGACGAGCGCTCGCGCGAGGCGATCGCGATCGACACCGCCACGCCGTGCCTGGCCTGGGTCTCGGAGGCGCTCGAGGCACGCGGGTGGACGCTGAAGCTCATCGTCAGCACGCATGGCCACTGGGACCACGTGGGCGAGAACGCGGCGGTGGCCGAGCACACGGGCGCGCAGATCGCGATCCACCCGGCTGACAACCACTACCTGCTCGACCCGCACCCGCTGTTCGCGCCGTTCGAGATCGTCCCGTCGGTGCCCGCGGTGGAGCTGGCCGAGGGCGGCGAGGTCCGGTTTGGCGAGGTGCGCCTGCGCGTGCTGCACACGCCGGGCCACACGACGGGCTCGGTGTGCCTGCTCCACGAGGATGACGGGCTGCTGTTCAGCGGCGACACGCTCTTCCCGGGCGGCTGGGGCCGCGTGGACCTGCCCAACGGCTCGCCCGAGCTCATGGCGGAGTCCATCGCCCGACTCGCCGGGCTCGACGATGCTCTCCGGGTCCTGCCCGGCCACGGCCCCGCGACGACGATCGGCGAGGAGCGCCCCTGGCTGGACCTCGTCCGCCGCGAGGGCCGCCTGCCCTTCTGATAGCCGGTCCGCGCCGGCTGGGGGCGGCACGCCCGGGTGCCACGGGGCGGCATCCCGCGAGTCGTCGGTGCCGCCGCCTACCGCGCGTAGGTCGCGGTCAGGGTCACCCTGCCCAGGACGGTCGCCCTGCCGAGCGCCGCCCGCACGGCCGACGCGCGCGCCCCGCCCGGCACCCCGAGCGGGTCGGCGAGCGCGTAGAGCGTGAACTGGTAGTGGTGGGTGCCCGACGGCGGGCACGGACCGCCGTACCCGGCCTTGCCGAAGTCGTTGGTGCCCTGCTGCATGAACTGGGTCGCCGGCGACCCGGCGTTCTCGGCAAGGTGGGTCGTGTCGGGCGGGATGGCGTAGGCGAGCCAGTGCGCGAAATCGCGCGCGTCGGGGTCGTCCATCACCAGGGCGAGCGACTTCGTCCCCTCCGGCGCGCCCGTCCAGGCGAGGGCCGGCGAGACGTTGGCGCCGTCGCAGGTGAAACGGCGGGGGATGGCGCCGCCCTGGGGGACATCGCTCGAGCTCAGGGCGAACGCGGGGGCGGGGGTCGGGGCGGGTGTCGGAGAGGGCACGGGTCCTCCTGTCGCGGACTGGACCGGACTGGGCGCGGCCGGGGCCGATGAGCCCGCCGAAGCCGACGGGACGGCCGAAGCCGACGGGACGGCCGAAGCCGACGGGACGGCCGAAGCCGACACGGCGGCGGACCCTGACGCCGACGCGGGAGCAGCCGAGGGCGATGCCGCGCCGGGCGGGGGCGCCGCGCTGCAGGCGCCGACCAGCCCGGCGAGGATCAGGATGCTGAGCAGCCTGCGGGTCACCCGCCTATCGTCTCGCGATCACCCCCGCTGCGCCAGCCCCGTCGCGCGGGCTCGTCAACCGGCCGCCCGAACCACTTCCAGCCCTTCGCCACATGGAAGCCCAGGCCCTCGTACAGGTGGACCGCGCCCGTGGGGTTCGAGCCGTCCACTCCCAGCCACGCCTCGTCCATGCCGTGCTCGCGCAGGACCCGGAAGCTCTCGCAGCACAGCGCCTTCGCGACGCCCCGCCCCCGCCACGGCCGGCGGACCGACACCCGGTCGAGCCAACCGCGCCGGATGCCGAGCGCCTCGTTCTCCGCCGCGCGGATCGTGTTCACCACCACGCCCGCCACCTGGTCGCCGTCCCAGGCCACGCACCACAGCGCGGGCGTCACGTCCGGCCCCGCGAACAGGTCGTGGAAGTCCTGCTCGGTGGCGGGGCGGTGGCCCCAGTGGTCCCGGAACGCCTCCTCGTTCGCGTCGAAGATCGCCCGGTGGTCGGCCTCGACGACCGGGCGCAGCTCGATGCCCGCCGGCAGCGGGTGGGTCGGCAGCCTGCCGGTGATCGGCCGGCGCATCTCGTAGCCGAACCGGATCGGCACGAAGCCCTCGGCGACGAGCATCGCGATCAGCCCGGTCTCCGAGTCGAGCGCGCCGCCGCGCAGCTCGCGGGGCATCGGCCGCGGGTCGGCCGCCAGGCGGGCGGCCACGTCGTCGCGCGTCCGGTGGAGGAGCGCCGTCCCGATCCCGCGCCGCCGGTGCGCCGGGTGGACCGCTCCGGAGAGCTCTCCCACGAGCACGTGATCGCGCTCCGCCACCCTCCCGATGCCATACCCGACCATCACGCCAGACGCCTCGGCGACGACCCCGTCGCGCTCCAGGATCACGTTCGGGTGGTCGGCGGCGAAGTGCTCGCCCGTCGTGACCTCGTCGGCGCCGTCAGCGCGCCGCGCCGCGTTCACGACCTCGGCGATGGCTGCCCAGTCGTCGGTCGTCGCGGGCCTGAAAGTGACGCCATCCGGCAGCGTCGACGTGCCGTCGCCCGTCGCCAGTTCGTCGCTCGTCATCGTTCGCTCCCGTACTTGCGCGCCGCCTGGTCGGCCGCTGCCTGGCCCGAGTCGCGGTTTCGCCCGAAGGCGGTGCGGCGGGGGAGGACGGCCGACACCAGCGCGGGGTCGCTGTCGGTCAGGGCCACCCAGTCGCCCGCCGCGGGCGGGTCGCCGGGGCCGAGGGCCTCGAACCGGAACCGGCCCGAGAGCTCGGCGTCGCGGTCGCCGGTGGCGAGCGCCACGCGCCAGGCGTCCCGGTGGGCGGCCACGACGCGTCCGGGCAGCAGCCCCGAGGCGGCATGCGGCGCGAACGACGACGCCCAGGCCCCGTCCCAGCCGAGGCCGGCCGGGGCGGGGGAGGGGTCGAAGGCGAGAGAGGGTGCGACGGGGGAGCCGCCGATGGGGTCCATCGTCAGCCCACCCGCTTGAGCTTGCCGGTGCGCTTGGCGTACCTCTCGGCGCGCCCGAACGCCCAGAGCCCGGCCGGGATGAGCGCGATGCCCATGGCGACCAGCGGCAGCATGTCCCCGACGAGCGCCGTCACCGGCGTCCCGTCGAGGAGCCCGGCCCGGACTCCCCGCAGGACGTACGTGGCCGGCGAGACGTTCGCGATCACCTGCATCCACCCGGGGAGCACGCTCACCGGGTAGTAGACGCCCGACACCAGCAGCAGGCACGACTGGATGACGAAAGATCGGAA
>JAJYMP010000393.1 GCA_021786915.1 Chloroflexota bacterium | reverse complement strand
GAGTCGAGGTGGGGACCCGGCCGGCCCGGGTGGCACATCGAGTGCTCGGCGCTGGCCATGCGGGAGCTGGGCCCGACCATCGACCTGCACGGAGGGGGTCGCGACCTCGTGTTCCCCCACCACGAGTGCGAGGCGGCGCAGTCCGAGGCGGTGACCGGCAAGCGGTTCGTTCGCCACTGGCTGCACGTCGGGCTGGTCGGCCTGCACGGTGCAGGAGCCGGCCGCGAGCAGCGTGATCGTCGCCCCGTTCGGGCCGCTCGAGGTGCAGACGCCCGTGGTGTCCGGCACGGAGAATGAGACGGGCAGGCCGGAACTCGCGCTGGCCTGGACGGTGAAGGGCGACTGCGCCAGGGTCCGGTCGGGCAGGGGCGCGAACATGATGGACTGAGCGGAAGGGCCCACGTCGACCGGGGTGCCGATGGCGTAGACATAGACCGCGCCTGCGCCGTCATTGGCGCCGTCGGCGCCGATCGCCGCGGACGTGCCGTCGCGCGAGAGCGCGCCGCCGTGGCCGAAGTCGACGAGGACGTGATGGTTGGGATCCAGGTTGTTGGGATCCGCGAGGATCCACGCCTGCGCCCAGGACCCGTCCGTCTGCCGCCCGTACACCCAGGCCGGGTTGACGTACGCCCGGTCGGTGGCGAGCAGCAGGCTCCCGTCCGCGGAGAGGCCGAGCTGCGCCGGGAACTGGGATGTGTCGCCAGGGGACGGCACGGGCGTCAGCGTCCCGAACCCTGTTCCGCTGGCGACGTCGAGCGTCCCGTCCGACTCGGACCCGAGCGCCAGGGTCGATCCGTCGGCGGACAGCGCCACGAGCTGCGCGGCGTGCCCGGCAGTCGCTGGCGCGGACCAGCCGCTGCTCGTGTACACGAGCGTACGACCCGCGCTGTCGTTACCGACGGCGACGACCGTGCCGTCCGCGCTGACGGCCACGCTGTTGCCGTACTCCGCGCCCGAGGTCGGGCCGGGCAGCGGGATCGGGGTGCCGTAGCTGTCCGTCGTAGTGTCCAGCAGGTAGACGAACGCCGCCCCGCTGTACGTGTTGCTCGCCGTGCAGCCGTCAGGCCACTGGTCGAGGACGCCAACCACGGCCACCGCGCCGCTGGCGCTCAGCGCCACCGACACGTTCGTGCTCTGGCACGCATCCGGGATGTCCAGTTCCTGCCCGGTGAGGTCCCACGTGCCGCCCTGCTCGTGCGCGACGTAGACGGTGCCTGCCCCGGCGATCAGTGCCCAGCCGCCGTTGATGGCGATCGGGTTGTACAGAAAGGTGGTCGGGAAGAAGCTCGCCCCCGTCGGAGCCTGCAACTCCTGCGCCCCGCCGAAGGATCCCGACTCCTGCGCGCGCGAGAAGAAGAAGACAACGTCCTTACTGCTGGAGTTGACGCCGGAACTGCTGGAGTTGACGCCGGAGGCGGCCAGCGAGAGTCCGTCCGCGCTCATCGCCGTCACGTACCCGAGTCTGCTTGCCCCGGTCACCGTCAGCGCCTGGGCGGGGGCCAGCGTCTGCGGCGTCGCCGCCGCGAGCACGGGAGGGGCACCGCCGGGGCTCAGCATGCCGACCATGACCGTGATGACCGTGAGCCCCACCGCTCCGACTCGCCAGCGCCGCATGACCCGGGCCTCCCTCGTCCGCGGGGGATGGTCTCGCCATTGGCTCGATGCGGCCCAGGCGACCGTGCAGGGACCGCAGGTCAACGCCTCCCCCTCCCGAGGCGCCACGGTACGGTTCGCCTATCCCGCTGAGTAGGGCCGACTGGCCCTGTGGTCCAGCGCCTTGCGACTATGGACTACCGCGCCGGCCAGCCGAGATCAGCAGCGGCCCACGCTGCTGGACGCCCGACCGACAGTGCGGCCCGGATCAGCGGGTCGCGCCACCCGAACGGGATCACGACCGGTGTGGGCTCGTTTCGCGCAGTACTCGGGCGCTCGACCTCCCCGGGGACAGCGGCTTGATGCCGGGCATGCGGGGGTGTACACCTACCGCATTCGGCGGAGGGTGATGACCCGCGGCCCGCGTCCCGGCCGCCTGAGCCGCGGTGAGCCACTGGCGAGTCCGATCCGCCGCGCACGGAGCGAGCGAGCCATGTCTGCCGAGGCGAACCGCAGGGCCCTGCAGGGCTATCTCGTGGACCACGACGAGCAGTACCTTGCCAGCGACGCGGTCTTCACCGACATGTCGAGTGGGCTGGAGTGGATCGGGCGGGAGGCCGTCGCCGGCATGCTGCACTGGTTCTACGAGGTCGCCTTCGACGCGACGTTCGAGAACCGGACCCTCGTCGTCGACGACGAGCACGGCATGCTGGAAGGGATGGTCGTCGGGCGCCACATCGGCGAGTTTGCGGGCATCCCCGCCACGGGCCGCGACTTCCGCGCGCCGATCTGCGTCGTGTACGACTTCCGCGACGACCAGATCGCGCATGGCCGCTTCTACTTCGCCGTCCCGGCCTTCCTTGCCCAGGTCGGCGCTGCCCCGGCTACATAGGCAGCAGCCCATCGACATAGGCAGCAGCCTGTCGACCGGAAGTGCTCCGGGGATGCGTTTGTCGACGAAGTCTCCCGTTACCTCGGGCACTCCAGCCCGGCGCAGGGGACCCAGTGTCCATCAGCGAGGATCGGGCCTTGAGGCGGACCGAGGGTGCGCCTGCTCGCGGCCAGTCGGGAGGTAGGATCGGGACACGACCCACCAGCGCGACCGATCCGCCCCCCCCGTGACCAGCACCCGGTGGTGGGTGTCCAGGGAGATACGGTGATGCCCAGGACGGAGCCCTTCGAGGTCCACCACCGCCAATACGAGGCGTGGTTCGAGCAGCACGCGGCCGCGTACGCCTCCGAACTCGCCCGGCGAGCCAAGCCGGGCGAGGACACACCCTTGTCCGGTGTGCCCTGAAGTCGCACAATGCCCGCCACGGCCCAGCGGGTGGCGTCCCCCGTCTTCGTAGGCCGGCGCGGCGAGTGCGAGCGCGTGGCGGCGGCACTGCGGACGGCCGCCGACGGCCGCCCCGTCGCCCTCTTCGTCAGTGGCGAGGCCGGGGTGGGCAAGACCCGCTTCGTCGAGGAGTGCGCGGCCGCCGCGCGCGAGGCCGGCTTCCGAATCCTGGCCGGGGGCTGCCTCGCGCTCGCCCAGGGCGCGCTGCCTTATGGCCCGGTCGTCGAGGCCCTCCGCCCGTTGCCCGACGAGCTCGATCCCGCCGCGCTCGAAGCGCTTCTGGGCGCCGGACGATCCGAGCTGGGGCGCCTGATCCCTGCCCTGGCGCAGCCCGGCTCGTCCGCGCCCGAGGCGGATCCCTCGGCGCAGGGACGCCTCTTCGAGCTGTTTCTGGGCTTCCTGACTCGCCTCGCAGCGGGGCGCCCGGTCCTCTGCGTCCTCGAGGACCTCCACTGGGCCGATCGCTCCACGCTCGATCTCGTCACCCATGCCGTGCGCACCCTGCGGCAGGGCCGCGTCGTCCTCCTGGCCAGCTACCGCAGCGACGAGCTGCACCGCCGCCATCCGCTGCTCCCGGTGCTCGCCGAGCTCGAGCGCTCGGGCAGGGTCGAGCGGATCGAGCTCCTGCGCTTCACGCGCGAGGAGCTGGCCGACCAGCTGGCCGGCATCCTCGGAGCCGTTCCCGAACCTGAGCTCGTGGCGCGCATCTGGGCCCGCTCCGGCGGCAACGCCTTCTATGCGGAGGAGCTCCTCGCCGCGGGAGCGGCGCAGGGCCGCCTGCCCGAGACCCTGCGCGAGGTCCTCCTCGCGCGGGTGGCGGACCTCTCCC
>JAJYMP010000463.1 GCA_021786915.1 Chloroflexota bacterium | reverse complement strand
ACGCGATGCGGATCGGCGATATCGTACTCGTTGAAAAGACCAAGGAGGAACTCCCGTGAGCCAGCCGCCCGAAGGCGCTTTCGAAGTGGTGTCGTTCAACGTCTCGGCGAAGACCGGGACGCGCAACACCTGGCCCGCGGAGGTCGTGACCCGAACCACGCCGGTGTAGGCGCCCGGCGGCGTTCCCGGGGGAACGCTGACGGCGAGCTCGACGCGGCTATCACCGCCCCGCGACACACTGGTGGGTCCCGGGAGGGAGATCGACCACGCGCCCGGCTGGGCGCCGAAGGGGATCGCGTGGCTGCCGTCCGATGGGCGGCCGGCCTCGAAGCTGAAGCTGGCGGTGAGCGGTCCCCCGTTCGGCGCCGCGTGCAGGACGAACGCCTGTCGTTGGCTGGCGCCGGCATCGATCGGGCCGATCTGCCAGCTGCCTTGGAAGTCGCGGTGTCCCGTCCCCGCATCGGCCCCGGATCCGGATGCGGTGCTGTACATCACCAGCCCGCCGAGCAGCGCCGCGACCGCGGCGGGAATGCTGAGCTTGCCGGCACCCTCGGCCAGCGGCCCGACATACGGATCGGTCGCGCCATTCCGCACCTCGTCGAGGGTCAGCGAGCCAAAGCCATCGGCCCCGATGTCGGTGAACCCTTTGACCAGCTGGCAGAACGAGGGGTCGAGGGGATCGAGGTTTGGGCAGTCGAGGCGGGTGGCGAGGTCGGTGGTCAGGATCCAGCGCGACTCGAGCAGGTCGGCTCGGGCGCTGTTCATGAGCGCCGCACGCAGCAGCGCGTAGCGCGGCGCGCTCATCCCGCTGATCCCCGAGGCCCCGGTCGGATCGCGGCCATAGGCGGCCCGGTAGGCCTGCAGCAGGAGCGCGGCGCTGCCCGCGGTGGCGGGCGCCGCCATCGAGGTGCCGGTGGCCGTGGCGTAGAGCGGGTCGCCGCGGGTGTTGATGGCAAGGTCGTTCGAGGCGATCGCCGCACCGGTGGACGACTGGGCCGAGACGATGTTGTAGCCGGGGGCCGCGATGTCGGGCCGCAGCCAGACATCGCCAGACGGGCCGCGGGAGGAGAAGCTCGAGATCGACGGGCCCTGGGTCCCGGTGCCGGCCCGGCAGTCGTTGTCGGCGAAGCTGGTCGAGCGCGGGTGCAGGTAGCCGGCGCAAGTGTCCCCGGAGAGGGTGTCGTCGTGGTTGAGGTCGTAGTCCTTGGCGGTCGCGGCCACGCTCAGGGCCTGGGCCGCGCTGCCCGGAGCCTCCAGGACGCTGCCCACGAACGGGCCGCTGTTGCCCGCCGCGACCACGAACAGCGTTCCGTAGGCCACCGCCAGGTGGTCGAGCACGGTGCCCACGAAGTCGACGTCCGAGTCGGAGTTGAGCCGGTCCGGGCGCGCCTCGCTGCCGAGGCTGAGGTTCACGATCTCGGCGCCAATGGCGCAATTCGCCGGGTCGGCCGGCATCGCCGCCCACTCCATGGCCGCGACCAGGTCGCTGTTGAGCCCGGCGCCGGCATCGGTCAGGACCTTGGCCACCGCGAGCTCCGCGTCCGGGGCGATGCCCGCATAGCGGCCGTTGTCACTGGCGAGAGGCGTGCCCTCGCCGGTTCCGGCCGCGATCCCGGCCACGTGGGTCCCGTGTCCATGTCCGTCCTGGGCAGCGAGCGGCGCGCATTGCCCGCCGGTGAAGTTCCGCGCGTCGACGACCTTGGGCGAGTTGGAAAGGCTCGACCAGTGGCGAAAATCCTGGTCGTCGAGATCGGGGTGGGCGGCGTCGATCCCGGTGTCGAGGATCGCGATCCGGACTCCGCTCCCGGTGACCCCGGCGGCCCACTCCTGGGGCGCCCCCACGTCCTGGGGCGTCCCGCGAGTCTGGTCGGCGACCGGCTCGTCGAGCGCCACGACCACCTCGACGGGGGCCATCCAGGCCACCCACGGGAGGGCGGCGACGCGCAGGACGGTGGTCGGATCGCTGGCCAGAGCATAGGCGGTCACGCTGCGGTAGCTGCGCAGGACGCGCGCCCCCAGGCCCTCGAGCACCGCGCGGTGCGCCGCGTCGTTGGGCTCGCTCAGGACCGCGAAGTAGGGGATCTCGCCGGAGCGGTAGCCGGCCACCAGGTTCGGGATCCGCGGGTCGAGGGCCTTGTCGCCGGAGACGAGCGCGGCGAGGTCAGCGCGCAGCTTGCCCGGCAGGCCCACCGCCGCGGCCGGGGTGAGCGTGGCCTCGGCCGCCTGGGCCGATCCGCCCGATGCCGATCCGACAGGGACGGCGGACGCCACGACGGGGGAGGCAAGGGCGATCGTCACCGCCAGGGCCATCAGGATGGCCGTGGAGCGTGGGGGCCGAGTCGCGGTCGGCGCGCGCATCGGGTTCGGTCAGGCGCTGCGCGGCTCGCGGAGCTGGGCATGGCGCCGCTCCGCCTGGTCGAAGGTGAGTCCCGTGGCCCAGACCGCGTTGAAGGCGATCTTCAGCACCGACGCCAGCGAGGCGTGCTCGACGACCATGATCGTCAGCTCGCTGCCACCTGCCACCGGGTCCTGCATGCCGAACATGACGATGGTCTCGTCGATGATCACCAGCTTCAGAGGCAGCTCCTCGACGAAGCGGGCCTCCTCGCCGGCGTCGATGAAGCGCTTCACGCCGGCGACCGTGGCCGGATCGTCGAAGACGGAGAGCTCGTACACGCTGCGGGCGATGTGGCTGCGTGTCACCGCCAGCCCTTCGACGTTCTCCTGGGGCGGTGTCGCGTACGGGGGTTTGGTGAAGACCAGGATCTCGCGCTTGACCGAGGCCTGCAATTCGGCGAAGCGCTCGTTGATCGCTCCGCTGTCGCGGAGGACCTCGATGTACTCGAGCGGGTCGGAGTGCGACTGCCCGGCATGGAAGCGCGGTGTCAGGGCCTCGATCAGCATGCTCGCCTGGCGCTCGAGCGAGCCGAGCTGGGCGCGATGGGCGGAGATCAGGCGCTCGATCGCCAGCTCCGGTGCGACCGCCGCGTACTTGACGACCGATCCCGGCCGGGTGGAGGCCAGGCCGCGCTCCACGAGGCTGCCGAGGACGTCATAGATCCGCTGGCGCGGCAGTCCGGCGTGGCGGGACACCTGCGCGGCGGTGAATGACTGGCGGCCGATCAGCGCCGTGTAGGCCTTGGCCTCGTAGGTGGTCAGGCCAAGGCGCACGAGCTGGGCGACGAGGTCGTCGGAGAAGTCGCGCATCGGCAGCAGGCTACAGCACCACGGCGCGTGGTGTCAATGCCAGATGGGCGACATGTCACATGGGTGACATCCGCCACCCTTGCGCCGCAGCCCGTGGTGGATGGTAGGCCAATCGGGCAGCGGCCGGCTTGGCGAGGGCGAGCGGTGGTCGGCCACCGTGGTGGGCGGGGCGTGGAGCACCGTCCCCTGTGGCGCCGACTGCGACAGGCGCCCACGGATGCGGTGGTCCCGTCGATCGAGCACCCGCCGTCGGCGGAAGGGTTCCCTGCCCACCTCGCCACTGCGATCGACGCCCAGGTTGGGACTGGCTGGCGCGTTCGACGTCCTGCTCGCCGGCTGCTCCGACCGCCGGCAGCGCAACCTCCGGCGGACCCTCGAGCTCCTCGAGGACGGCCGTCACCGCAGGGGGTGGTCGCCCCGGGGCACGACGATGACGATCGCATCCCTGGCGGCGTGCGCGGTCCCCTTCCCTCGTCGCCGTCGCATCGGCGAACGGCGCATCGGCGAACGGTGCCTGGTCGGGGCCGCGCCCGACGGTCATCTGTGCTCCGC
>JAJYMP010000565.1 GCA_021786915.1 Chloroflexota bacterium | reverse complement strand
CTGACCGAGAGAAGCTCTTGATGGCGAGGTCGTGCGGATCCGCCGGGGAACGGACGGGTCGGCCACGCCAGAGATTCGCGTGCTCGAGGAACGGCCGAAGCGAGGAGGAGCGGTGCTCTCGCGGGCCGCCCTGGATGAAGCGACGGACCATGCCGATGTACGGGTCGTCGAGCTCGGACTCGGTCGGCGGCGCGAACCCGGCGAGCGCGAGGGCGTGAGCCACGTCCCGCTTCAGCCGGAACATCGGCTGGTTGTCCCAGATCCGCAGGTGTCGCAGGACCCGTTCAAGATCGTCGTCGGAGACGCCGCCGAGATCGGCCCGCCACTGCTCTCGGACCTTGCCCATCTCCGACTTCGGCCCGCCGACGAACAGCTTGTTCGCGACGATCTCACCATCGTTGTTGCTGACCAACGAGCGCAGGGGGTCGTCAGGGTCGAGACGCCAGGCCGTGACCAGGGTCAGGCGCCTGGGGATGTCGCCGTCCTTGGTGGCCGCATACGCCTTGTCCAGGAGGGAGTGCGTGGTCGCACCGATGAACGATGGCGTCGAAAGATCGAGTGCTCGGATTGCCGCCCGGCCGTCGACGTGGTACTTGAGCTGGTAGTGGTCGACCTCGATGAGCCGGCTGTCGTGGCTGTACAGCGGGACCCGGTTGACCGCCACAACGTCGTCGAACGCCTGGATGATCGGGTGCTCGACGTAGACGACCTCGGCCGGGTCGTCCTCCATGAACAGCCGGGCAGCCTGGATCCAGAAGTAGCGATGCTGGTAGTCCTCACCGAGGAGGATTGGGATCACGCTTGGAGCCATGGCCCCATACTAGCCGACTTGACGGCAGTAGTCAAATCAGCTAGTCTAGGCGCGTATTCATCAGGGAGGCGGACTTATGGCAATTTCGCCGACCGCGGGCATTGGGGCGAATCTGCAGCGGCTGCGGGGGATGCGCGGCCTCACCCAGGAGGCAGCGGCGGAAGCCGCGGGGTTGTCCCGAGCCGCGTATCGGAACCTCGAAACTGGGCTGAGCGAGCCCAGGGCCTCAACTCTCGTCGCGCTAGCCAAGGCGCTCGGGGTGTCACCAGCCGACCTGCTGCTCCCGGCACCGCCGCCGCCACGGGCGCGCTTTCGGTCGAAGCTCAGGCTGAAGGACCGGCCTCGGATCCTCCACGATGTCGGGCGCGAGCTTGACGACTACGCGTCGCTCGAACGTCTCGTCGATGAGGCGCGGCCATACCTCTTCGCGGGTTTCCGCGCTCCGGAGGGCCCCGATCGCGCCCGGGAGGCGGCCGAACTCGTCCGGGACAGGCTGCAGCTCGGCGACGACCCGATCTTCGACATCAGCGGACTCCTCGAGGACAAGGTCGGGATCAAGGTCCTCTGGCTTGAGATCGCCTCGGAGGGGTTCTTTGGCCTGTCTGTCGCCGAGGACGGCTCAGGGCCAGCGATCGTGGTGAACAGCTGGGGTCGCATCAGTGTCGAGCGACAGATCTTCACCGCCGCTCATGAGCTGGGCCATCTGCTCCTCCACGGAGACGAGTTCAACCCCGACGAGGTCGCCGAGGACGTCGACGCCGAACGCGAGGCGGATGTCTTCGCGGCGTATCTCCTGGTGCCCGAGCCACGCTTCACCAAGGAGTGGCAGGAGGTCCGCGGCCTCTCGCTGTTCGACGCCGTGATGAAGATCAAGCGGATCTTCCGAGTGAGCTACAGGACCGTGCTCCACCGCCTCGATGAGCACGGGCTCAAGGACGTCTGGCCGCGCTTCATGGCCCAGGCGAAGGTGCGTCTGGGCCGGGCGCTGACTCGGACCGACGAGCCCGATCCGCTGTCCCCGGCAGCGCGAGGGACCGCGGCCCCGGAGCCCCTTCGGGGCCGTGAGCCGTTTGAGCTTGCGCCGAGCGACTTCGATCCCGACCGCCGGATGCGCCTCATTCGGAGGGCGCTCGACGAACGGCGGATGTCACTCAGTCGCGCGGCCGAGATCCTGGGTCTCGACCTTCGGAAGATGCGCGATCTTCACCAATCCTGGGCGTAGCCAGGTGGAGGGGACGCCTCAGCTCACGCTCGTCGGTGACGCCAGCGTGCTCATCGACATCGCGGATGCGAACGAGGCCGTCCTGGGGCTCATCGCTCAGCACCTGGCGCGGGTCATCATTCCCACACCTGTGCTCGCTGAGGTCGACAGCCTCGACGAGCTGAAATGCGCGGCACTCGGCCTGGACGTCGTTGAGCCCACGCTGGACCAGCTCCGAGAAGCTGCGATTCCCCACCCTGCGCTCTCGTTCGCAGACAAGGTCTGCCTGATCGTCGCGCGCGATGCCGGGGGCACCGCCTGGACCGACGACGGCCCGCTCGGCGATGAGTGCGATGCCCACAGCGTGCCGAGGATGCGCGGTCTCCGGCCACTCATCGCGCTCGTTGAAGCCGGCGCGCTTGCGATCGATGTCGCTGTTGGGACGGTCGACCTGATCAGCGCCAACAACCCCTACATCACTCCGCCGATTGTGGCCGAGTTTCGCCGGCTCGCAGGCGATGCCGATCGGAGGCGTCTGGGCGGAGGGTAGAGCGGTCGAGCCTACCGGGTCAGCCGCGTCCTTCCCCGACCCACCCTCGACGGCGGTACGGATCCGGTGGGGCTGGCCCTATCCGGCAGGATGACCCCGCACCCGAAGTTCGCTTGACCCGTCGGACGAATGGGCTGGTGCGCCTGACTCTTCTGGGGATGTTCGCCTGACACCCCCGGATTCAGCCGGCGAACGGTCGCCGTGCTGGGGTCGAAATCGCGGTCCGTGAGCACGAATCGCAGTCCAAGCGCTGGCGCGTGGCTCAACGGTAGAGCACCTGACTCTGGATCAGGCGACCGATGAGGACTCACCGCCCGACCTCACCTCGGTCTCTCCTGGCGCGCAGCCGTCACAGCGCCGTGAGCCAACCGCTGGCCGACGATGGCTTGAAGGTCAAGCACTGACGCGATCGCTAGGCCCAGCGGCCCAGCTGGCTGCGACCCCGGACACGATCCCAAGGTCCTGGACCCCGGCGACGGCTGTTCTCGTCGAAGCCATCCGGAGCAGACCGGCAGGGACAGCGATGGGTGCCCAGCCGGCCCGGGGGACCGGCAGGGCACCCATCCCGAGATCAGGAATGCATGTGGCCCCCGTGCTCCCCGTGATGCTCGCCCGGATGGCCGTAGCGGTGGGGGTCCTTGCGGAACGTGTCGTGACAGCCGTGGCTGCAGAAGTAGAAGGTCTGCCCTTCATGCTCCTGGCTCGCCGCGGCCTGCGAAGGGTCGATCTCCATGTTGCAGACCGGATCCTTGACCTTGGTCGCCATGCTTGGCACCTCCTGACGACAGATGGATTGGCGAGCAGCGCGACGCCGCGAACGGCGGCCGCCTCACCGGGACCACGGAAGACGCCGGTGTCCTGCATCGGGCGTGTCGACGGTGGCCCATGGCAGAGTGGCCTTGCCGCCTGAGCCACGCATGAGCCGACGCTGAGAAGGCGCCGAGGCTGCGGCCCTGCTCGATGCATCTTCACGGCGGCCGCCCAGGTCCTTCTCAGGGGACAGGCGCGTACTGCGAGCCGGATATTCCGACGCGGTTAGCCGCCGTCCCTTCCCGCGACCCGCCGCCTTGCGTGCGGTTCCTCGGCTCCGCCGGGGACAGGCAGCGGGGCCGGCTCTCGGCCCCGTTTCATGGTGCGAACCCGCCCAGCGCCGGCGTCCACGCGGAAGCGTGTCGGTGCCCGGATCGAGAGGGCTCGACGGCC
>JAJYMP010000692.1 GCA_021786915.1 Chloroflexota bacterium | reverse complement strand
CAACGACGGCCGTCTCGTGGCGCGTCGCGTGCGGCGGACGGGGAACGTCTTCTGGGGGTGCTCGGCCTACCCCAAGTGCGACTTCACCACCAACGACGAGCCGACGGGCGCGCTCCACGATGCGCACGCGGACGGCCTCGGCGCGGTCGCGCGGCATGGCGATGCGGGGATCTGCCTCAGCTGCGGGGCGACGGTCGCGCTGCCCGAGGGGGACCTCGTCGGCCGGCGACTGCCCGGCGGCCCGGCGAACCCGGCGGCGCTCGAGCGTCCGGCCCGTCGCGGCGGCGGCCGGAAGGCACCGGCGCCAGCGGGCGGGCCCTCCACTGGGCGACGGTCCACGCGGGCCACGGGCACACGCTCCGGCACGGGCTCGCGTCGCCCGGCCGCGTGACCCGAGGCCCCGCCGCGTGACCCGAGGCCCCGCCGCGTGACCGGCCCGGAGGCGCTCCGGGCGTTCATCCGCTCGCTCGAGGCGCGTGACGCCTCGGTCGAGACCCGCCGCTCCTACGAGCGGACGGTGGCCGCCTGGCTCGCCTGGGCGGAGTCGCAGGGCGCGGACTGGCAGACGCCCTCGCGAACCACGCTCCGGATCTACCTCGCGGAGCTCTCAGAGGGCCACGCGCGCTCGTCGGTGGCCCAGCGGATGGCGGCCCTGCGCTCCTTCTACCGGTACACGTCGCGCTCCGAGATCACGCCCGGCGACCCTTGGGGCGCCGTCGCCACGCCCCGACTGCCCCGCCGCCTGCCGCGCGTGCTCGAGGTGGAGCAGGTGGAGCGGCTCATCGCCGCGGTGGACGAGGGCCTGGCCTCCGGGGGCGAGGCGGGCACCGCCGCGGTCCGGGACCCGGAGCGCACGCGCGCCCTGGCGCTCCGCGACCGCGCGATCGTCGAGACGGCCTACGCCGCCGGCCTGCGCATCAGCGAGCTCGCGGCGGCCGACCTGCGCAGCCTCGACCTGTGGCATGGCGAGTTGCGCGTGCTGGGCAAGGGCCGCAAGGAGCGGATCGGGCTTCTGGGACGGCCGGCGCGCGAGGCGCTGGAGGCGTACCTGGACGAGGGCCGGCCGGTCCTCGCGGCGCGAGCCCGCCCATCAGCAGGCGACACGGACCCATCAGCGGACACGGCGGTGTTCCTCAACCACCTCGGCCGCCCCCTCGGCGTGCGGGGTCTGCGCTACCGCCTCGACCGCCTCTGCCGCCTCGCCGGGCTGCCCGAGGGCGTCAGCCCGCACACCCTGCGCCACAGCTTCGCCACCCACCTGCTCGACGGGGGCGCCGACCTGCGCGTCGTGCAGGAGCTGCTGGGCCACGAGAGCCTGGCCACCACGCAGGTCTACACCCACGTCTCGCCTTCCCGTCTCCGCGACGCGTACCGCCAGGCGCATCCGCGGGCGAGGGCGCAGGGCTGATGGACGAGAGCACGTTCGATCCCGACGCGGTCGAGGGGGTGGAGGAGGGGCTCGCGCGGAGGGACGCGACGAGGGGAACGGGCGCCTCGACCACGCGGGCGCTGGCTACCGCCGGCCTGATCGTCACGGTGGCCTCGCTCGGCTCCCGCATCCTCGGCTTCGTGCGCCTCGTGGTCATCGCGCGCGCCGTGCCGATCGAGTCGCAGAAGACCACGCTCGACGCCTTCTACCAGGCGTTCAGCATCCCGGACTTCCTGTTCCAGCTGGTCGCCGCCGGAGCCCTCGCCTCGGCGCTCGTGCCGGTGATCGCGGCGCTGTTCGCGACCGGCGAGGCGGCCCGTGCCTGGCGCGTCGTGTCCACCGTGACCACCCTGATCCTGGGGGCGCTGCTGGTCCTCGTCGTCGCGGCCGAGGTCTTCGCCTCGCAGCTCGTGGCGTTCATCTCCCCCGGTTTCAGGAACCCGGCCGAGGTGGCGCTGACGGTCGACTTCACCCGGGTCATGCTGCTCGGCCCGCTGTTCATGGCCGGCGGCGCGATCGCCTCGGCCGCCCTGAACGCCCGGGGGCGCTTCACCGCGGCGGCCGTGGGCCCGCTCGTCTACAACCTCGGCATCATCGCCGGGGCGGCGTTCCTCGTGC
Source organism: Chloroflexota bacterium (assembly GCA_021786915.1). The sequence goes on along the minus strand of JAJYMP010000692.1, from coordinate 1,723 downwards.
CGCTGATGGGGGTCCAGGGGCTGGCCGCGGGCGTCGTGCTCGGCGCAGCCGGCCTGCTCCTCGTGCAGGTCCCCGGGCTGGTGGGCATCCACGCCCGGGTGGCGCCCTCGATCGACCTGGCCGACGGGCCGACGCGGCGCGCGCTGGTGCTGATGGTCCCGCGCACGATCGGCCTGGGCGCGACGCAGATCGTGTTCATGGTCGTGAAGTCGCTGGCGACGACGCTGCCCACCGGCTCGGTCCTCGCCTTCATGAACGGGTTCGCGCTCCTGCAGATCCCGATCGGCGTGATCGGCGTGCCCCTGGGGACCGTGCTCCTGCCCTCGCTCTCGAGGGTGGCGGCGGTCGGCGGGGCGGACGAGTTCCGGCGGCTGCTGGTCCGGGGCCTGGGGATGCTCGCCTATGTGATGCTGGCCGTCACGGCGCTCGGGGCGCCCGCCGCCGGTGACGTCACGCGGGTCGCGTACGGGCTCTCGAGCCTCACTCCCGACGTGATGGGCTGGATCGGCCAGGCGCTCGCGGTGTTCATGGTGGGGCTGACCGCGCACTCCTTGATCGCCATCCTCGCCCGCGCCTTCTATGCGCTCCAGGACACGACGACGCCCGTCCTCGCGGCGCTCGGCTCCGTGGTCGTGAACATCGCGGTGGGCGTGCTCCTGGTCGGGCCGCTCGGGCTGGTCGGGCTGGCGATCGCGATCGCCGTCGGCGCCTGGCTGGAGGTCATCGTGCTGTTCGTGATGCTGGAGCGGCGGATGCCGGGGCTGCACCTGGGGGAGCTGTGGCGCGACATGGCGCTGACCCTGGCGGCCGCCGCGCCGGCGGCCGCCGTCGCCTGGGGCGTGGAGTCCGCACTGGGCGGGCTGGGCGCGACGCCGGGCGGCACGCTCGTCTCGCTGGGCCGGCTGTGCCTGACGACGGCGGCCGGCGGCGCGGTCGGGCTGGCCCTGTCGCTCGCGCTCCGGATCGAGGAGCCGCGCCGCATCGTCGGCATCCTCATGTCCCTCGCGCGCGGACGCGGGTGAGGCGGGGACGACGCGCGGGAGGTCCTCCCGTCCGCTGCGGCGCCGCAGCGCGATAGCATTGCCGGCGATGTTGAGCAGCCCTGAGGCCCACAGACCCCAACCCGCGGCGGCCTCCGCTGGCCGCTCCCCGAACCGCGCGGCGGCGAGCTCCGGTCGGACTCCGCCGCGTGGGACGCGTTCGTGGAGGCGGCGCCGACAGGCGCGTACCCACAGCTGACGGCATGGGCGGAGGTCAAGGCGCACAACGGCTGGGCAGCACGGCGTGTGGTCGTCGATGGGGGTTCAGGGCCGCTCGGCGTGCAGCTGCTCACGTACCTGCGCCGGCCCGTGCCGTTGGGGATCGGCTACGCGCCCCGGGGCCCGGTGGGTGCCGTGGAGGACCGCGAGGCCGTGGCGGCGCTGACCGAGCGGCTCCGCGCCGTCGGGCGGGCGCGGCGCCTCGTCGAGGTCAGCCTGGACCCCGAGGTGAGCGCGGACCACCCGCTCGTGGGCGCCCTGCGCGAGGCGGGCTGGCGACCGGCCGAGAGCCTCCAGCCGGACCGCTCGCGGATCGTGGACCTCACGCTCCCCGAGGATGCGCTGTGGTCGGCCGTTCGCCCGAAGTGGCGCCAGTACGTGGGCAAGGCGCGCCGTGCCGGCGTGACGGTCGAGGACGCCGGCGAGGACGGGCTCGACGCGTTCTACGAGGTCTACGTCGAGAC
>JAJYMP010000495.1 GCA_021786915.1 Chloroflexota bacterium | reverse complement strand
CTGTCCGTGATCGGAGAGGGGTTCCGCAAGCGCGGCGACATCGCGGACGAGGTCGGTGTCGAGGCGAACAACCTCAAGCCGCCACTTGACCTTCTCATCGGCGAGAAGCGAGTCGTGGAGGCTCGACGCCCGCTCTCTACCGCCCCCTCGCGCGACTCGCGCTATGAGATCGTCGATCCGTTCCTTCGTTTCTACATGCGCTTCATCGATCGCCACTGGGGGGAGATCGAGCGGGGACGCGGTCGTGTCGTCGCCGATCTCATTCTCCGTGACTGGCCGACGTACCGCGGCAAGGCGATCGAGGCATTGATCCGCGAGTCACTCGATGAAATGATCCCCGACCCGCGGTTCGGACCCGCCGCGGTCGTGGGCGCCTACTGGACGCCTGACAATGCCGTCGAGATCGACCTCGTCGGTGCGGATCGGAGAGACCCGCCAGCCAAGCAAATCGCCTTCATCGGCACGATCAAGTGGCGTGAGAACAAGCCGGTATCCCTCGCGGATTACAACGCACTCGTGACTGCTGCGGCCAAGGTCCCGGGCATCCCCTCCACGTCGGTCAAAGTCGCCGTGTCGCGGCTCGGCAGCGACGCTGCCGCCCAAGCCACCTTCGACGTCGTGCTCGACGCGGCGGCCATCCTGGCGGCGTGGACTATCCGCTGACCCAACACCGCCGTCATCGCCGGCCACGGACAGCGCCCCGCACAGCCGGTGTCCATGCCACAGATGGTTTCACCCGTGAGACAACTCCACTGCGAAACCTCGACTGGATGGGGGCGGCACTGGACGAAGCACAGGCGCCAGCGCCAGGAGCCCCGCCGGGTCGAGTCCGCGCCCCCGGCTGGCGACCGGAGAACGGCAGGATGTGCGGGCGCGACACGGATGAGCCCAGTCGATCGCCACGTTCACCTACGCGAAGGCTTACTTCGCCCGCCGGCCGCTGACGCGCTGACATGGGAAATGAGGGTGCGGCCGCTGCGAATGTTCCGAGGTCTCTCGATGTGCTCGCCCACCCCCTTAGCGCCAGGCTGCCGTCATCGGAGCGGTCGGTGCTCCGCCCATCGAGACCGTGGCGGCTGCCTCGAGGATAGGAGGAGAGCGATGATCAGAGTCGGACGCAACGTCTATCCGTATCTCATCGGGATCGCGTTGCTGGGTGTGGCCCTCACAACGGTGATCGCCGCGACCAGAGCGTCCCTCGACATCCTTCCCGCGACGGGCATCGGCTCGACGGCAGCGCTCCACCGGGCGGCGCCGCAGGCCGAACCGGCCGTGTCCACCGGAGCGGCCGCGATCCAGGACCTCACCCCTGCGCTGCGCTGGCGCGCCGCCGCAGTGACCTCCGGGGCTTCGCCCGTCGGTGACTCTGCCGCCCTTCGATCCGCCCGCGCAGCCGTGGCGCAGGACATCACCCCTGCGCTGCGCGCCAAGGCGGCGGTCATCCCGGCGTCGGCTTTGAACGCGCGGGCCGCGCTCCGGTCCGCCGGGGCCGCGCAGCAGGATGTCGAGCCGGCGCTGCGCTTCCGCTCCGGCAGCACGCAATTGTCGGCCGGGGGGACCGGTGCGTCCTTCGGGAGCGGGGCATCCTCCGAGCGTGCCAGGCGCCCCAGGCCCATCTGAGCCAGGCCAGAGGCGCGAGTTGCAGGCATCCACCTCGCATCCGCGGAACGGCGGCCCACCCGTCACGGGCGGGCCGCTCAGCCTGTTCCGTCCTCCAGCAGCCCGAGCCGCTGGGCCAGGGTGGCCGCCTCCGTGCGTCCGGCGACGCCGAGCTTGCCCAGGACGTGCGACACGTGGACGCTCGCGGTGGTCTCGCTGATGAAGAGCGCCTCGCCGATCTGGCGGTTCGTCCGGCCGGTGGCGACGAGGGCGAGGACTTCGCGCTCGCGGGGCGTCAGGCCGAAGCGCTCGGGCGCCGCCGGCTGCGCCCGGTCGGCCGGCCCCAGGGCGGGGGCCTCGAGCTCCACCCGTCCGCGCCGGGCCAGGGCCTCGACCTCACTGCGGAGCGGCCCGGCTCCGAGGGCGGTGACGATTCGGTGGGCCGCACGGAGCGGCTCCTCCGCCTGGGCCCGCCGGCCGGCCGTAAGCAGCGCCTCGGCCTGGCGATACAGCGCATACGCCTTCCGGTAGGGCAGCCCGAGCGCGCCCCAGGCGCCCACGACGGCAGACCACCGGGCGTCCGGGCGCCGTTCCAACCGCCCCAGCTCTGCCTCGCAGAGGGCCAGATCGGCCGCCACCCAGGCGGCCACCGGAGGCACCGCGGACGAACGATCGCCCGCCGTCTCCCTGTACAGCGCGCGCATCCGGGCGCAGTAGTCGAGCGCGATGGTCCGCGCGGTGGCGAGCGCATCGGTGTCGCGACGGGCGCGGGCGAGTGCGGCCAGGTCTGCTTCCGCCCGAAGGCCCACCGCATAGAAACTGCCCGGGGCATCGGGGTCCGCGATGTCGGCCATCCCGGCGACGGCAGAAAGCGTTTCGGCCACCACCGCCCGGGCTCCCACGGGGTCGGCCTGCCAGAGGGCCAGCTCGGCCCGGAGCTGCGCCAACTGCATGAGCCCGCCCGGTTCGATCGCGTGCTCTGTGAGGCGCGTGACGCGCTCCAGCTGCCGCCCGGCCTCGGCCAGGCGACCGTGCCCGATGTCGAGGGCGATACGCATCCAGGGGTAGGCAAACGGCCGCAGGTGGGCTGCAGCCTCAGCGCCCGCCAGCCGCGCTCGCTCCAGCGCCTGCTCGGCCTCCTCCCAGCGGCCCAGCATGTAGAAGGCCCATGCGACGGCTGCCAGCATGGAGACGCCGAACCCCCCGAAGGCCATCGACAGTCCGTTGCGCGCTGCGTACTCGAACCCCGCGAGGCCGACCGCCGCCGCGTCCTCCAACCGTCGGGCATAGAGGCCGTACATGACGGCGAGGTTGAAGTCGGCGCGCGCGACGATCTCCGGGGCGCCGATCTCGAGCGCGATCTCGTGGGCCTGCTGGCAGTCCACGATGGCGCGCTCCACTGCTCCGAAGAACCCCAGGCAGTTGGCGCGCGAGATGAGCGCCTGGGCCTCGGAGTCGCGGGCTCCCACGCGCTGCGCGACGCCGATCGCCTCGTCGCAGATCGTGGCGGCTTCCTGAAAGCGACCCATGAAGTACAGGGAGCGGCCGAGCTGGGCCAGCACGCGGGCACGGGCCGCCGAGGGCGGATCGGCTGGCACGAGACGCACGGCCGCGCGGCACTCGGCGAGCCCCGCCTCACTCTCGGCCACGGCCACGGTGTACTCCCCCAGGAGTTCATGCAGGAGCCCGGCCCGAACCGGGTCGCGGCCCGCATCGATGAGGTCGAGGGCCGCGCGCACGTGGGTGATCGCGCGAGAGGACGCGCTCGCGCCCCACAGGGCACGGGCCGCCCGCTCCAGCAGCCCGGCCCGGTCGAGCTGGCTGCGGCTCTCGGCGTCGGGCACCCGGTCCCACAGTTCGAGCGCGCGCTCGAACTGGGCCTGCGCCTCGGCGAAGGCGTAGCTCCGCTCGGCGGCGCGCCCGGCGGCGACGGACGCCTCGAGGGTGCGCGGCAGATCGTGCGCTTCCGACCAGTGGAACGCGAGCTCGGCAGCCAGGGCGGGGTCGGACGGATCGGCATCCTCGCTGAGGGCCCGGGCGTAGGAGGCGTGGAGGGACGTCCGCTCGCCGGGCAGAAGATCGGCGTACAGCGCCTCCTGGAGAAGCGCGTGGCGAAAGACATATCCCACGGCCCCACCCTCGGCGGGGAGGATCAGCCCGCGACCCACGGCTTCCCGCAG
>JAJYMP010000719.1 GCA_021786915.1 Chloroflexota bacterium | reverse complement strand
TACCCGTAGAGCTCGCCGTCGCGCAGGACGCCCAGCACGAGCAGTGCGGTGGTCCCCTTCAGCAGCTGCGAGCGCATCGGTTCCTCCGCCTACCTCACGGTGTGATGTAGAGGCTGCGTCTGCGGAGGTGCCGTGTCAAGTGGCGGCGAGCCCTTGTGAGGCAAATGCGGTTGCTAACTCGATTCCATCAGGAGCAGCCGACAGAGCGAGCCAGTTGCGTCCGGTGAAGCCGAGACCTACTGTCGCGTTGTGGACACCTGGGCGCGTTTCGTGGACATGATCGAGCCCCTCGTTGTATGGGCCGTTCCGGGATGTGTCGTTTGGGTGCTCGGGTGGGTGATCTTCCTGATCCAGGCGCGCCGCGGACGGTGGTCGCCGGCTGGCTGGCGGCTCCATACCGCTGGCCTGGGGCTTGCGTTCCTCGGCATGTCCGTCGGGCTCGTGGCGTCGTTCGTTCTGGCAGATGAATGGTTGCTGGGTCTCGTCCTGGCCCCGCTGATGGGTTGGCCGGGGCCTGCCCTCATCTGGATAGCGGCGAAGGCGAAGATAACGCCCCCCGCCTGACCAGCCTCGATTCATGCGAGCGCTGACCGAGCGGCCGACTTGTTGGCCCGTCGGCGCTTTCGTTGCGCCGCCAGCGCCCGCCGGCACTCGGGGCAGGCAACCTTGTTGGCCGACGCCAACTTGAGCCGCGCTGACGGCGACATCGGATAGAGCGGATGAAGATCGGGATAGTCGCGGCAGCGCCAGAGCACCGTCCTGCCCGAGTGGACAGCGGTGCGCTCCGGGACGCGGGGCAGGTTTTCGGCGGCCGCCCATTCCCCTGCGACAAGGGCCGGGTGAAGTGCGGCGAGCGAGGTTTGAGGCGTCGCCCAACTCCGATGGCACGCCGGACAACGCGTGCGCCGCAGGACACGCTGGTTGACGGGTGCGGGCCAGTGGTGCCCGCAGTCGGCGCAGATCCACTTGGCGCGGTAGGCCGAGCCGTAGGAGATCGTCTCGGGCCTCCGGTCGTTCGATGGATCCCAGTCGCGCAGCAGCTCGGGGAAGGCGGTGAGCATCGTCCGGGGCGGGATCTTGGCTGTCGGCACCGCGCCCGAGTTTGAGATGGCCAATGCCGGCAGGCCCAGTGCGGCGCGCGCATCGTTAGCCTCTTCGATCTTTCGGGCCACCACCCGCGCCTGGCTTTCCCGCACGATGTCGGCGAGCTCGACGACGGCCCGGTCCTTCCCCTCAAGAATGAGGCGGGACACGGAGGCGAGGTGGCCCAGCTTGTCCTGGTGCGTCCGCCAGCCCGGATCGTCGCCATTGCCGAGAGACCAGCCGGCGGTGTCTTGCGCCTTGCGCAGCACCTGGATGTAGTGGCGCACCGACGCTACGCCGGCGAGGTCGGCGCGCATCAGCCCGATCAGGGTGTTCAACCGCTCCGCGTTCAGGAAGTTCCGTTTGCGCTTCCCGATGCGGCGCGCGATCTCACGCACGACCCATTCGGCGGCCCCATTGCTCTCGGGCACCTCGGGTCCGAACCGTCGGCGCAGCGGCTCAAGGGTGCGCGCCTTTGCGTCGGTCTTCTCGATCCAGTCCCCGAGGACGCCGCCCTCATGCGGCTTGGTAAGCAGGCGCAGACGCTCCCAGTTGTCGGTCGAGCGGAAGCAGAGATCGAGCGCGGGCTCGATCGCTCGATCCTGGTAGAAGAGCCCGTCGGCGATCGCCGCCTGTCGTCCGCGCTCCTTGAGATGGTAGAGACACGGGTAGAAGACCGCCTCCGGCCACTTCGCGCAGACCGCGTTGTAGATCGCCTTCGCGTCATCCGCGACAACCCACTCGGGAGCACTGTCGGGGGCGACCGAATCGAGAAAGTCGAACCAGATCGGTCCGGTCTCGTTGGCCGCCAGCGCCGCGTGCCAAGCACGCGCCGGCTGCGTGGGATCGTCGGTGCCCGCGGCGACCAGGAGCGCGCCGCCGTCCGTCTCCTAGGGGAGCCCGAGGTCCTCGGCCTCCCGGACGCGCATGTGGAGAGGGGTCGAATCGAGGATCAGGAAGCGCGGCCAGCGGCGCTGGCGGAGAGCGACTGTGAGGGCCGGGCCGTAGCGGTCGAGGTAGTCCGCGGCCAGCGCGTTCTCCCGGCTGCGAAAGGGTTCCCCGAGCTGGTTGACGGACCACCGCCCGTTCTCGATGCGGATCGCGCGGCTCGCATCCCGCAGGCTGCTTCCGCGTCCGAGGTCGAAGAACAACTTCGCGGCTTCGGGCACCGAGAAGAGGCTGTTGAGCGCCGTGGGTGCGCCGTCGGTGCGGCCCGTCTCGTGCGAGCACTCGGGGCAAACCCGTCCATCGGGGTGGAGGTGCCAGGGTGCCCGCTTGGGCAAGGTGAAGATGTGCGGCGGGCGACCGTCGCTCGGGTAGCAGCGATACCGCGACTTGGCGTAGAGCCCGTCGGGTCGCACCCGCTGACCCCAGAAGACCACACGGCCGGGATGCTGATCCGGGCACGACGGTCTGGGACCCGCGGTGAATGGCCTAGCCATCCCCGTCTCCATAGCTCGGGGACGCCGCGGGATCTTACTCCTGATGGAATCGAGTTAGCAACCGGATTTGCCTCACAAGGGCGAGCCGAGCTGCGTGAACCGCTCGAACGCCACCCGGCGCTCGGCCTCCTCTGTCCCCCCGGACGCGTGAGGCCCCACGTGGATCAGTCCCTCCAGTCGCTCGACGGCCACCATACCCACCAGATGCGGCAGCACGCTCGCCGGTTCAATCTTCGCCGAAGCGGACTGTCGGACTGATCGCGACCGCGGTCAACGCCCCGTTGGTTCGGCAAACGGGCACGCTCCCCACTCGGTCTGCGACGTCACCACCATCAGCACCTCCTGCCGGACAGGATCCCCACTCCTGCCGCACAGGAGGTCCACCTCCTGCCGGACTGGGTGTGGGTGGAGCAGTGGTGGCCGATAGTGTCGGCGCCGTCCCAAGGGGAGGCTGGGGCGAGTCGCTCTTGACTGGCGCGCAACGCACTCTACGCTCGCTGCGTCGGTCTCTTGCGTCGAGGATCGTGGCGGTGCACTGGCAGGCGGCACGGCGGGCGACGATCGCTCTGATCGTCCTGCTCCTGTCAGTGACCACGTCCGGCTGCGCCTCGGGGTCGCCGATCTCAGCCACCGCCGTCCCGGTCACCACGTTCGTGCCCGCGTCCCTGGTGGCGTCCGACAGCGAGCACCTCGTGCTCGTCGGTGCGACCGGCGACGCGACGGGGACCGGCGTCGTGGCCAGGAGCACCGACGGTGGCACCCACTGGTCGTACGCGCACCTCAACGAACCTGCGCTCGACTACGTGACCGCCTCGGGCCGTACGGTGTGGGCGACGACGGTCTGCGCCAATCCGACCGTGACGCCCTGTGAGGACCACGTCCTCGCGAGCGCCGACGACGGTGCCACCTGGCGGCGGGTCGCGGGTGGGCTTTGGCTCTACCACCCCACGCTCGACGGCGCGCACGTGCGCGCCCTCACGCCGCTCGATCTCTCGGGGCCGGCGACCCTCAATCTGTCGGTGGATGGGGGCGCAACCTGGATGCAGACGACGGCGCCCTGCCGGCGCGGCGCCTGGGGGGCGCTGGCGGTCGAGTTCATCGGTGCGCAGGGCTGGGCGGCCTGCGTCGGCGACACGAGCCTGGGGCAAGAGCTCAAGGAGATCCTCTACAGCGCCGATGGCGGCAGCTCCTGGCAGGTGCAGGCCTCGAACGCCGTGGGCGCAGGACAGGCCGCACCGATCGGCGACGTGCCCCTGT
>JAJYMP010000112.1 GCA_021786915.1 Chloroflexota bacterium | reverse complement strand
CGGTCACGGGCGCGAGGGCCTGCTGGGCGCCCTTCGGGACGGTGTTGCCGGCCAGGGCGGGCGACGCCGCCGCGAGCCACGCGAGGGCCGGGCCGAGCGCCGCCGCGAGCCGGCGGGGGCGGGGCGGGCGTCGGGGGCGCAGTCCGGCCATCGCCATCCTCCCTCGGTCAGCCGACGGCCGACGCCGCCCCCGCGCTCCCGCGGCGGTACTCGCGCACGAACGCCGCGACCTCGGCCTCGTCGGCAGAGGCCAGGTCCAGGCCCGCCGCGGCGAACCAGGACACCGCGCGCCCGAGAGCCCGGAGGCGGTCGAATTCGCGCGGGCTGACCAGGGTCGCCGCGAACCGGCCGCTCGACACCACGGTCAGGGCGCGGCCGCCGGCGACCTCCTCGAGGCGCGCCGCGAGGCTCTCGCGCAGGTCGGTGATCTGGACCGTCTGGAGCGTTCCGAGGATCTCGCGAGGCCCCTCGTCGAGGGTCCGGACCGCGCTGCGAGTGGGCCTGAGCTCGCCGCGGACGGCGGCGCCCATCTGGCCGGTCCCCCGCACGAGCTCGGGGTACACCTCGAGCGCGTGCAGCGCCGCCAGCCCGCGCTCGACCCGGCCCCAGCGCTCCGCCTCGTCGAACCGGATGAGGACGGCCGCGGGCTCCCCGTGCTGCATAACCACCAGCGGCCCTGAGTCGGCCACGCGGGCGACGACGGCCCGGATCCGCTCGCGGACCTCGCGCATGCCCAGGGCCTCGAGTTCACGGCCGATGGTCACAGGATCTCCCCTTCCTCGATCACGATGTCCGACGGCGCGGCGCAGACGACCACCTCGAGCGGCTCGCCACGCCAGGTCAGGCGGATCGGCGCCCGGCGCGCTCGCAAGAGGCCGCGCCGGAGGTCGTCGCGGAACGCGGTCACCGAAAGGGCCCTGCAGCGCTCGCCCGGGAGGGGCGGGCGGAGCAGGGCCCATGGATGGCCGTGGCGGAGGACCACGATGCTCTCGCCGCGAGCGGCGCGGTCCGCGAAGTCCGCGAGGTTGCGCCGAAGGGTCCTTACCGTCACGACCATGCCGTCAGGCTGCCACCGTGGCGTCCGGATGTCAACTGGTATTGTGTACGTCTGCTCGTGAACGGACCGACCCGCAGGGTTGTCAAGGGGAGCCCCGCCCCTCAACGAGTGGGGCTGAGTTTTCGCCGGCACGTCCGGCGAGGGCACTTGGTCCCATCCTCGCCGGCCCGGGCTCGAAGCTATTCGGCTTCGCTGGAGATCACGTCAATCACCGGGATGCGCCCGGAGCCCGTGAACAGGACGACGATGTTCGCGCCAGGCGCCCGCGCCGAGGCAACGATCAGTCCGTCGATTCCGAGGAACGAAGCGGCGCCCCCGATGGCCTGACACACGGTGTAGTCGTCGCCCGTGATCGCGCCCAGATCCAGCCCCAGGGAAGCGAGGGCACTTGGGTCTCGGAGGTCGATGACCGCCTCGAGGTCGAGCCGCAACCGGTGGATGGTCCGAGTCGTTCGTGGCTTGATCGGCTGCACCGCGAGAACATGGTCAGCCTCAGCCACCGCCGTGGAACGGTCAAGGCTGGTGTAGAGGGCCTCGACGTTGGGCGGGTTCCACCTCGCCCCGCGCGTATTCGTTCTCTCAGGCGGCTGTTTGCCGAACGTATGACGCCAGACCTCCCCCGACCACGGTTGGGCATCGAGGTGCGCGAGGGCCTCGAGGAGCCTTGAGTCAGGCTGGAAAGGCTGGTCCATGAACGCTAGACGTAAGCGCCGGACTTGAGCTGCTCGATCACGAGGAGCACATCGTCGATCCGCCCGTCTTGGATGAGCTGCAGCGGTGTCGCTCCATGCAAGAGCTTGTGGCGCGAGAAGAGCCACAGGCGAGCGTCACCGGGCCCGTAGAACTCGGCAAGCTCGGATGCCAGCCACTCCAGCATCAGGATCCGCTGGAGATGATCCGGCTGTGGGTCGACCCTTCCCTGCTGCCACCGCGAGACCGTCTGCGGAGTAGCTCCGACCATCAGCGCAAGCTCCCGACCCCTGATGCCGGCCTTCTCCTTGATCACGTCGAGGCGTGCTGCGACGGCGCCCGCCATCATGCCCTCCTTGTTCAGAGTGATTGAGGCTTGGGCCGAGATACGCCGAGTCGGTAGCCGACGGCGGCCATTGGCTCCGGCAATGCCGTTGACCCGATCCCTTCGAGCGTCTGGTGCCAGGCCTCGAGGCGCCGCTGGGCGGTGTCGAGCTCCGGCGCAGCCCGGGCCACGCGGACCGCGAGGAGCGCGGCCGGTTGCAGGATGTCGTGCAGATACACGGTCGCACGGGCCGCGGGCGGGACGCTTCCGATGCGATCCACCTCGGCCAGCCGGCGGATCACGAAGTGTCGCCGCGGATCTCGAAGCATCGCCGGAGCGCCGCCGCGACAGCATGTCGAGTCACGACATGCCAACGCCGCGGTCAGCAGGCGGTTCTGGAAGATGCGAGCCGCAACCTTGCGGTCGGCAAACGCACCGATCTCGTGGAGGTAGACGCGCGGCGGAGGGCTGAACGGTGTGCCGTTCGCCGGCTTGACCTTCGTGAGCGCGGTGGCGTCGAACCGCTCGCCGAACGTGATCCCGCTCTCCACACCCCCCAGCCCGCCGAATGCCATGAGCGCAAGCCCTACGGTGCCAGTGTGCTCACCAACCAACGGAATGGCCATCCGCTGGAGATCCCACGCTACATCCAGATACCGCCGGAGGGCGATCGAGCCGGCGGACGAGGTCCCGAATGGATGGAGTCGAAGCCAGACTCCGTCAACGTCGACCGATCGCAGGCCGTCGACGACGATCGCTCGCTGCGTCGTCGACCTGAGGACCTCTGCCCGCATCCCGAGGGGATAGAACACGCACGTCTCGACCAGCCCGCGGCGATCGAGTGCCAGGCGGAGCTTCCGGGCGACGACCCGATCAGCGCCGAAGAAGGCGTCGTCCGCGCTCTCGAGGAAGTGAGTCGGGGCCAGCACCGCACTGAACTCGCCTTCCTGCACGGCATCGGCGATCGAGTCGGCAAGTGCGGTCCCGACCCGACCCTTGAGGTCCGAAGGCGTGGCTTCCGCAAACGCGCTCCAGGGAAGCTGGTCCAGGCCACTCAGCACACGCCCGCCCGGCGTCGACGCCTCCATGAAGTCCGGATCCAGCACGCCATGGATGCCGTTCTCGATGAGAGCCTCCCGAAGGGCTCGGTGGCGGATCGAGTGTCGGGCGTCCAGAACGAGGCCTGAGAATCCGCGGTTCTCGGCCAATAACTTGAGGAAGGTGGTGTGATCGTTCCGCCCAGGTCGCAGATACACGCCGAGGCGCGGCTTTGCCGGCTGCATCAGCTTGAGTTGGTGGGTGACCATTCTCAACATCTCCGTGAACGTTGAGATGAACATACTCCTGAACACATGGGACGTCAATGCGAAACCGCTATCCTTCTCGCGTCACCGCAGAAGGCGCTACGGAGCGGTGTGACGGCCGGGCGCGAGGAGGGGAACCGGGTTGTCCACCGACGGCACGCTGCGCACATTCGCGCTCAACCTCCGGTCGGGCGGCGCGCCTCGCGTCGGGGCCCTCGCGGCGGCGCTGGCGGCGCACGAGCTCGACCTCGTGGTGCTGGGCGAGGCCCACCCGACGGGCCACGCCCAGGTCGTCCTCGACGGACTTGGTCCAGTGCCAGAGCCGTGGCCCGCCGGTCCATATCGCCATCTTGATACCTGTAAGGCCCTCCTTGTACCAGTCCAGCTTGGCTTTCCACTGGCTATAT
>JAJYMP010000739.1 GCA_021786915.1 Chloroflexota bacterium | reverse complement strand
CCCGGCGGCTTGTCGTCGGCGAACCCGAATCGCGCCGCGGGTTCGCCCTCGGCTGCGGCCGGCCTGCCCTCGGCGACGCCCGTCCCCGCGCCTGGACGCGAGCTCTACGGCTTCGTCCCGTACTGGGAGATGGACGACACGATCGCAGCACACCTCGCCGCAACCCCGCTCACCACGGTCGGGCTGTTCAGCGTGGGCAACACGAGCAAGGGCGCCATCAACACCGCGGAGCCGGGTTACAAGCAGATCACCGGCGCGGTGGGGGCCGCGATGATCGGCGCGGCTCATCACCGCGGCATGCGCGTCGAACTCGTCTTCACGAGCTTCGGGGCTGCGCGGAACGCCACGTTCTTCGGGCGGCAGTCACTCCAGGACGCCACGATCGCGTCGCTGGTGGCGCTCGTCGGCACGCTCCGGGTCGATGGCGTCGACGTCGACGTCGAGGGTCTCGACATCAGCCTCGTTGAGGCCTACGGGTCCTTCGTGGGTCGGCTGCGCGCCGCGCTCGTGGCCGCCGACCCGGGCGACACGGTGTCCGTGGCAACCGGGTCGGGGCCGACCGGCGCCGCGATGGCCTCCGCGGCGGTCGCCGCGCTCGTGGACCGCGTGTTCCTGATGGCCTACGACTACCGGACCGCCACCTCCGCGCCGGGCGCCGTGTCGCCGATCGCTCGGGCGGACGAGGGCCGGTCGATCACGTGGACGCTGGACCTCTACGGGGCCATGGGCATTCCGCCCCAGCGCCTGCTGCTGGGCCTGCCCCTGTACGGGATGGAGTGGCCCGTCACGGGGCCGGTGGTCTCCGCCCCCTCCACCGGCAAGGGGACCGCCTGGATCCTGCGCAGGCACCTGGACGTGCTCACGAGCGCCGGCGCAGTCCCGGCCAACGACCCGCTCGAGGGCGTGGACGTGTACTTCGTCGGCTCGGACGGGAGTCTGGCCCCACCGCCGTCCCTGCCCCCGACGCTCGACCCGATCCCCGACGACCGGACGTGGTCCGCGGTGTACGTGGACTCGGCGGCGACCCTGGAACGCAAGATCGGGCTGGGCGAATCGCGCGGGTACGCCGGGGCCGGATTCTGGGCGATCGGCTACGAGCGCGGGCTGCCCGCGTACACAGGACTGATGCAGCGGTTCGTGGCCGGCGGCGTCGCGGCGTCCTGAGGCGCCCTCAGGCGAAGGCCACCGACAGATAGCCCACCGTGCGACTGCGCGGGCCGCCGGCGTCGGCTGAGGTGGCCGAAGCCAGGACGCGCCCGGCGGTCGCGCCCATGGCGCGCAGGGCCGCGAGGCCCAGGACGGTCGGCTGGATTCCGCACATCCCGCAGGCGATGCCCCGGACGCCGGACGCGGCCTCCTCGCGCTCGAGAGCGGCGGTGGCGTGCGGGTCGAGCGTGCAGATGGCCGGGCCCAGGCGCTCCGTGACGCGGACCGCCTCATCGTGGGCGGGGTAGTGGGCCATGTCCGTGCTGATGGCCAGTAGTGCCTCGACCCCGGCGTCCCGGAGCTCGGCGAGGAGCGCGCCCAGCCGCGTGCCCCCCTCGACGGCCTCGACGGCGGTCCCCGCGGCGACGGAGCAGGGGACGATGCGCAGCCCGGGCCGGAGGGCGAGGGCCAGTGGCAGCTGGACCTCGATCGAGTGCTCGTCGCGGTGCGCGACGCGGCTGGCCCCGAAGGGGCGGCCCAGGACAACGATCCGCTCGGCGAGACCAGCGTCGATCGAGACGTCGCCGGTGGGCAGGCGCCAGGCGCCGCCCGGATCGACCGCCACCCCGTCGAACCAGGCGCTGTGGTTGGTGCCGAGGACGATCACCGTCGGCGCAGGTCCGGCGGGGTCGAGCAGGGCCCGCCAGCCGGCGGCCGCGACGAGCCCCGAGTACGCGAGGCCGGCGTGCGGGACGAGGACGCCCATGGGGGATCCCGCCGGACCGACGGGCGCCGCCCTCGCCAGCAGGGCGTGGACCAGGTCGCGGAGCGCGTCCGCCCGGTCCGGGTAGAAGGAGCCGGCGACCGCCGGCTCCCGGGTGGTCCCGCCCTGGCGGACGCCCGCATCCTCACGCGGCCCGGACCCGGTGGTGGGCGCGGACCCGGACCCGGACCCGGGCGCGTCGCGACCCGTCACGCCGGCACCATCGCGAGGCGAACGCCCGCCATCGTCCGGCCGCACTCCGGGCAGGCGCCATCGGGGGTGAGGCGCGACCGCGCCCCGTACCCGCGCCGCTCGACGATCACGGCACCGCACCCGGCGCACTCGGTGTCCTCGCCCCGGAGCTCGGGCGCGTTGCCGAGGTACACGTGCGCGAGGCCGGCTTCGCGGCCGAGACGCCGGGCGCGGAGGAGGGTCTCGGTGGGGGTGGCCGGGACGTCGAGCAGGTGGAAGTCCGGGTGGAAGCGGCTCACGTGCCAGGGCGTCTCGGGACCGAGGTGCTCGCCGATCCAGTCGGCGATCGCCGCGAGCTCGGCGTCGCTGTCGTTGTGCCCAGGGATGACCAGCGTCGTGATCTCGACCCAGATGCCGGCCGCGCGCATCGCCTCGATCGACTCGAGCACCGGCGCCAGCCGCGCCCCGCAGAGCCGTCGGTAGAAGCGGTCATCGAACGACTTGAGGTCAACGTTGGCGGCGTCCACGAAGCGCGTCAGCAGCTCGACCGCCTCGGGGGTGGCGTAGCCGTCCGTGATCCACAGGTTGAGCAGGCCGGCGGTCCGGGCCAGGTGGCCGGTGTCGAGCGCGTACTCCAGGAAGACCGTCGGCTCGACGTAGGTGTAGGCGATCGCGCCGGCGCCGCGCCGCATCGCCTCCCGCACCACGGCCTCGGGCGAGCACTCGCGGCTCGCGACGACGAGACCGAGACGAGGGCCCTGCGCAACATCCCAGTTCTGGCAGAACACGCAGTGGAACGGGCAGCCCGGCATCGCAATGGACCAGGCGGTCGAACCCGGTGCGACATGGAACAGCGGCTTCTTCTCGACGGGGTCGAGGGCTGCCGCGACCACATTGCCGTACGACATCGCGAACAGCCGGCCGTCATGGTTCTCGCGGACGCCGCAGATCCCGTGCCGGCCGGGCCGCACCAGGCAGCGGTGCGCGCAGACGTTGCACCGGACGGCACCGGCCGCCTGGGGCACGGCGAGCACGCCCGGGACGGGGCCGAGGAGGGCGGAGCGGACGATCGGCTGGCGCATGGAGACCTCGCACCGGATCTTGGGGCCAGACCGTCGACGCCGGAAGGGCCGGCCGGCCGGTTTCGTGCCATCCGGGTCTGCGCTTTGACGCCCGCCGGCGCGCACCATCGCGGCGCGAGGTAGGAGGAGGAGCGCCATGCACACGGAACTCGGGCGCAGGAGCGGCGCGAGCGGGTTGCCGGATCCCGTGGCCGTCACGGACGCCGCGCGATCGGAGCTTCTCGAGGTGGCCCGCATTGCCGTGGCCGTCGCGAGCCGCGCGCTGGGGTCGGCCGCGCTGGAGTCCGCGATGCGCGCGCTGCCGTCGACGGGCCTCCGCGCCGGGGCCTTCGTCACGCTCACCGAGGGGGGCGGGCTGCGCGGCTGCATGGGCATGCTCGACCCCGAGCGGCCGGTGCGCGACAGCGTGGCCGAGGCGGCGGCGTGCGCCACGCGGGCAGACCCGCGGTTCCGGCCCCTGACCCCCGAGGAGCTGCCCCGGCTTCGGATCGACGTGTCCGTGCTCGGGCCGATGGTCCCGCTCGCGGACCCGCTCGCGTGGCGCCTGGGCACCGACGGGATCGTGGTCCAGCTGGGAAGCCGGCGGGGGCTCCTCCTGCCCGAGGTCGCCGAGGAGAATGGGCTGGACCGGACCGCGATGCTCGACATCGCCACGCGCAAGGCGGGCCTGCCCAAGGACGCCTGGCGCCATCCGGAGGCGGTCGTCTCCGCGTTCCGGACGGACCGGTTCGGCGGGCTGGCAGTCGCGGACCGCTAGCAGGGCCATCGGCGAGTTGCCGACGCCGGCACCCATGCGTTGATGCCGGCGCGCGTCACGAGCCGCGAGCCCAGAGTCGCCGGGCGGCAGAGTCGCCCGCCTCGCGGTCCGCCGGCGCTTCGCCGTGCTGCCCCCGGTAGACTCGGCAACCCATGGCCGCTGCCCAGATCCCCGCGCCGCCCATCACCCGCGAGCAGAAGCTGATCACGGTCGGCCTCATGGCCGCCCTGGCCGTGGCCGCGCTGGACTCGACCGTCGTCGGCACCGCGATGCCCACGATCATCGGCCAGCTCGGCGGCCTCTCCGAGTACGCCTGGGTCTTCTCGGCCTACCTGCTCGCCTCCACGACCACGGTCCCGCTCTACTCGCGACTGGCCGACATCCACGGCCGCAAGCCCGTGTTCCTGCTGGGCCTCGGGCTGTTCGTCGTGGGCTCCGCCCTGTGCGGCCTGGCGAGCTCGATGTGGATGCTGATCGCGTTCCGCACGCTCCAGGGCCTGGGCGCAGGGGCGGTCCAGCCCATCTCGTTCACGATCGCGGGCGACATCTTCGAGCCGCGCCAGCGGGCCAGGATGCAGGGCTTCTTCTCGGGGATCTGGGGCGTCGCGGCCATCGTCGGCCCGGCGATCGGCGGGCTCGTCACCTCGACCGTCGGCTGGCCCTGGGTGTTCGAGATCAACATCCCGGTGGGCCTGCTGGCGGCCCTGATCATCGGCTTCGGGCTGCACGAGCGGGTCGAGCGCCGCCGCCACCGTCTCGACTGGTCGGGCGCGGGGCTGCTCTCGGGGTCGATCGTGCTGCTGCTGTTCGCGGTCTCGGAGGGCGGTCAGCTGTTCGGCTGGGTGTCCGTGCCGTTCGCCGCGATGCTCCTCGCGTCCGCCGGCCTGCTTGGCCTGTTCCTGCGGCACTCCCGACGGGCCGACGAGCCGCTCGTGGACCTGGACCTGCTGTCCATCCCGCTCATCCGCGCCGGGCTGGGCATCGGCACCCTCGCCGGGATCGTCATGTTCGGCCTCACGACGTTCGTGCCGCCGCTGGTCCAGGGCGTGGAGGGTGGGACGGCCGTCGAGGCGGGCGCGGTCGTGGCGGCGATGTCGATCGGCTGGCCCGTGGGCTCGATCGTCTCCGGGCGCGTGCTCCACCGCGTCGGCGCCCGGCCGTTCGTGCTCGTCGGCAGCGTGCTCATCCTGGTCGGCTCGCTCGCGACCACCCAGGCGGCCCAGTTCAACTCGCTCGCCTTCGTCACCGCCGCCTGCGCGGTCGTCGGCCTGGGCATGGGCTTCAGCTCGACCGTGCTCCTGATCATGATCCAGGGCGCCGTCCCATGGCAGCGGCGTGCCACCGCCACCGGACTCGTGCAGTTCAGCAGGACGATCGGCGGATCGGTGGGCGTGGGCGTGATGGGCGGCGTCCTGGCGGCGTACGTGGGGTCCGCCTCGTCAGCGATCCTCGACCCCATCGGCCGCGCCCAGCTCACGCCCGCGCAGCTCGTCGCCGGGCGTGATTCGCTCGAGGCCGGGCTCGGCGTCGCGTACTGGCTGATGGTCCTCGCGGCTGCGGCCGCCCTGGTGATGGCGATCCGCACCATGCCGGCTGCCAGACTGGGCGAGTCAGCCGAGGCGCCGCCCCGCGAGGCCCCGCCGGTGGTCGAATCGCGGAGCGCCGCGGACCCCGCTCGGGAGGCGGGCTGATCAGCGGACGGGCAGGATCAGCACGAACTTGCCGTGCCACTCACCGCGCGACGCGCGGTGGCCCGGGGTGTACGGGTCGTCATAGGGGCTGTCGTTCTGGAGGTACCGCCGGAACCGGAGTCGGTAGTTGGCGGTCTTGGCGAGCGTCATGTACGGCACCAGGCGGTTGAGGAAGCCGTCGCTGCGCAGCGGGTCCGTCACGTAGAGGCCGTCCACGGAGAACTGGTTGGTCCAGGACCCGTCCGCATTCTTGGCCAACGGGTCGCCGTGGAGCCCGTAGTAGCCCGTGATCATCTGCGCGTGCTTGCCGGCCCAGCCCAGCATCCCGATCGGCTTTCGGGTCAGGGCCAGCTGGCGAACGGCATCCCTGATGGCGTCCCCGTAGGACGAGTACGCGCGGTCGACGTAGACCTGCCGGGCGAAGTTCAGGGTCGCGCTGCCCCAGCCGTAGTAGTTGAGGGCGTTCCGCCAGCCGTGGGGGTCGCTGCCGCGGGCGGTCCGGGCGAGCGTGTCGTGCGCGCGCTCGAAGCGCAGGATCGCGTCGCGCATCGGGCTCGTCACGTTCACGCGCCAGCGGAAATCCACTCCGCCGCTGTGCGTCGCGGCGATGAAGTTGAGCATGTCCATCGTCGAGGCGGCGGTGCAGGCCGTGTAGTTGGGGTCCTGGTACCGGAACATGCGCGTGACGTAGAGGTTCAGCGAGACGGGCGTGGACGGCGTCGGCGTTGGGGACGCCGTGGGCGTGGGCGCGGGCGTGGGTGACGGCGTGGGCGAGTCGCTCGGGGTGGGGGAGCCGGTTGGCGCGGGCGTGGGCGGCGGCGTCGACGTCCCGGTCGGGCCCGGCGTCACCGACGGGCTCGGGCTGGGCGTGGCTGTGGGTCCCGGCGACACCGAGGGGTCCGGCGTCTGGGAGGGACCGGCCGTGGTCGTCGCGCTCGCGCCGGGGGTCGGGTCCGCGGCCTGCGCTGCCGCGTGCAGGAGCGGCAGCGGCAGCGCCATCACGCCCAGGGCGAATGCCGTGGCGAGCATCGGGCGGCGGAGAATGGCGATCGTGCGGCGGCGCATGATCGGAGCCCCCCTGGATCGGCGCCACGACCGGTGCTCAGGGCGGCACCGGCTCGGCGTTCTGTAAGGGAAGCGTCGGTCGTGTGCCGCCGCCCGGGAAGGGGTCCATTGGACCGTCCGGCGGGACTGTTGGTACTACCTCCGCCTTCGCGGGCGAGGCCGCCGAGGTCGACACGCGTCGCCGGCGGGTGCCTGCATGCCGTCGGGCGGTGCTCTCGAGCCTGAGCGTCGAGCGCGGCTGCGGCGGCGATGGAGGCCGCCGCTCGCCGCCCCGGGCTACTTGCCGACCTGGATGATCCCGTTCCAGAGCACGTAGTGGGAGCGCCAGACCTCGTAGTGGATGACGTGGCCGCCCTTGTCGCGGACCACTCGGCTCACCGCGACGTCCATCTGGTTCGACGGGTACTCGGTCTGCTGCCTGACGCCGTGGGGCAGGGTGTCCACGTAGACCGTGTCGGTCGTCGCCTGGATGACGTTGGTCACCATCGGCCCCGAGAGCGAGACCGTCCGGCCGTCGGGGATGCCCCAGATCTGGTAGGTGACATAGCCGGTGCCGCCCGAGCGCGTCTTGATGCCCAGGATCAGGATCGAGTGGGCGGTGTCGTTGGTGAACGACATGTCCTGCACCGCGCTGCCGATCTTCCAGACCGTGGCGTCGAGCCCAAGCGGGTAACGGTTGATGTAGTAGCGGTGGTTCCCCCGGGCGCCCATCTGGAGGCCCGCCCGGAGCGCCGCGTTGAACAGCGTGGTGGAGCTCGAGCACATCCCGCCGCCCATCGCGCCGGTCGGGTCGGTGTGGTTGCCCTTGATGACGCCGCCGGGCCCGAAGCCGCGGGCGGTGGTCACGTCGCCGATCGCGTTCCACCAGTCGAAGGTGCCGCCGGGGGCGACCACGGTGCCGTTGATCATCTGGGCCGGGAGCCAGATGTTCGCGCCGAAGTAGTTGTGGTCGTTGATCGGGAACCACGTGGTCCAGGTGCCGAGGAGGGTGAGGACCGGCGCCTTGAGCTTCGCCTGCTCCGTGGTGAGCTTGGGAGGCAGCGGGGCCGTGGCCACCTTCACCGGCGTGGCCGTGCCCCCGAACATGCGCCCGAGGATGGCCGACGCGATGCGGCTTGAGGTGGCCGCCACGTCCAGCCTGCGCCCGTCGGACGACGCCGCCACACCGACGATCCTGCCGCCCTTCGCGCGGAGGAAGACCGCGGACGTGGCGGGTTTGAGGACGGTCTTCGCGACGCCCTTGAGCGAGGCCGGGATCTTCGTGGCGTCCACCGTGGGCCGGATCGAGCCGTCCGAGGCCGTCCCGAACCCGACCCACGTGCGGACGGTGGCCTCCTTGATCGTCCACGTCTTCTTGCCGAAGGCGACGGTGATCGGGCCGATGGCCTGCTCGGCGAGGGCGGACGCCGTGCTGACGGCCGTGTCGGAGACGGTCGGCGGCACGGGGGTCGTGGTCACCGGCACCACGACGACGGATGGCGCGGCCGTGGAGCTGACCGCGGCGAGCGCAGCGGCGATGACCGGCTCGGGGTCCACCGCGGTCCCGTCGCGGGCTGCGGTCGTGACCGGTCCGCTCGCGGTCATCGCGATCGTGGCGTCGACGGGGCTCGAGCGCAGCGGCGCGAGCGCCGCCCGGATCGCATCGCCCAGGGCCTGCCGGTCGAGGCCGACGCGTGGCGCGAGCGTCACGCCGTGGATCGCCTGGCCCACCTCGCTCACCACGCGCGTGGCGAGGTCGCCGCCGCGGGCCGAGGCGAGGGCCTCGTCGACCAGCTCGTCCACCTCGGCGTGGCGGCCGAGGGCGCTGAACGGCACCGTGATGTCGCCGCTCGGTGCGCGCAGCACGAGCTGCCCCTGGTCGTAGGGGAACGCCGCCCGGAGCGCTGCCGCGGCCCCGCTCCGGTCGAGGCCCGAGAGGTCAACCCCGCCGACGTGCACGCCCGGCAGGACGCGCGCCTCGTAGCCCGAATCCCAGGCAGCGAGCCCGGCGCCGGTCACGGCCAGGACGGCGGCGAGGCCGAGGACGAACGACGCGAGGAAGAGCACGAGCCGGCGCCCCCGATGGCGGGGCGCGGCGGGGGAGGGGAGCACGGCCACGGCCGCCTCAGCCGTCGGCGCGGCATCGCCCATGCCGATGCCTACCGGTCCGCTAGGGTCGATCAGGGCGGGCGTGTCGGTCAACGTGGTCCGGGGCGGTGAGCCGTGGCGCGGGCTCGAGCGCGAACGCGCGAATGATGCAGCATCGGGGGCCGGAACGCGACCCTGCCGAAGGTACCGGCGACGACGTCGGCCGAGGCCTGCACCGGACGGCCCAGCCCGCCGCGCCCGGCCTCACGTGCTGACGCCTAGGAGCCGAGCTCCTCGGCCAGCTGGTCGAGCGCCCACACGAGGTCGGCGCGCTCGATCACGAGCGGCGGGGCGAGCCGGATGGTGCTGCCGTGCGTGTCCTTCGCCAGCACGCCTCGCAGGAGCAGGCCCTCGCACACGTCGCGGCCGGTCCGGCCCACGACGTCCACCCCAGCCCAGAGCCCGCGGGCGCGGAACCCGGCGACCCGGCTCGCAGGAAGGTCCGCGAGGCGCTGGCGCAGGACCTCGCCCAACTCGCGCGCCCGTGCCTGGAACTCGCCGGTGCCCAGCATCCGGACCACCTCGATGCCCATCGCGCAGGCGAGGGGATTGCCGCCGAAGGTGCTGCCGTGCTCGCCGGGCCGGAACACGCCCATCACGTCGCGATCTGCCACCACGGCCGACACCGGGAGGATGCCCCCGCCGAGCGCCTTGCCCAGGATGTACGCGTCAGGGACCACGCCCTCGTGGTCGCAGGCGAAGGTCTCGCCGGTCCGGCCGAGCCCCGACTGGATCTCGTCAGCCAGCATCAGCACGCCGTGCTCGGTGCACATCGCCCGCACGGCGCGCAGGTAGCCGCCGGGCGGGATGACCACGCCGCCCTCGCCCTGGATCGGCTCGAGGAGCACCGCGACCGTCTCCCCGTCGATGGCATCGGCCAGCGCCGCCGCGTCCCCGTAGGGCACGCGCACGAAGCCGGGCGTGAAGGGCCCGAACCCGTCGCGGGCCGCCGCGTCGTCCGAGAAGCCGACGATGGTCGTGGTGCGGCCGTGGAAGTTGCCGCCCATGACCACGATCTTCGCGCGCCCCTCGGGGACGCCCTTGCGCTCGTAGCCCCACTTGCGGGCCATCTTGATCGCGGTCTCGACCGCCTCGGCGCCGGTGTTCATCGGCAGGACCATGTCCATGCCGCACAGCGCCGCGAGCTCCTCGGCGAAGGTGCCGAGCAGGTCGTTGTGGAACGCGCGGCTGGTCAGCGTCAGACGGTGCAGCTGGGCGTCGGCGGCAGCGACGAGGCGCGGGTGGAGGTGCCCGAAGTTGAGCGCGCTGTAGCCGGCGAGCAGATCGAGGTAGCGACAGCCGTCGACGTCCCAGACCCAGGCGCCCTCGCCCCGGGCGAGCACCACGGGCAGCGGGTGGTAGTTGTGCGCCGCGTGGGCATCCACCTGCGCGATGGCGGAGGCCGACCGCCCCGTCGCCTCGCCGAGGTCCACCGCCTTGGTTGTCATCGTCGTCCGCCTCGCAGTGTGCCGGCTCCGCTCCGCCCTCGATGGTTGCATGTCCGGCGCCCCCGTGCGGTTCGCGCGCGCACGTCGGCGTCCTGCTCCGCCGCAGCCGCGCGGTTCGCGCACGCAGCCGTCGGCGCTGCTGCGGCTGCGGCGCCAGACCGGCACGCGGTTGTCGGTGGCGCGACCGGCGGGCAGGCGTCAGACTGTGGCACTCGCCGTCGCCCACGGAGACCGCTCGATGATCCCGCGTCCTGACGCCGCTCCCGCGGCCGCCATTCCGCCCGAGCCCGCCGAGATCGCCAGGTTCGGGGAGGCGCTCGCGCGACTCGCCCCGGCCCTCGACGCGTTCGCGGCAGGCCACGCGTCCGGGCCGTTCCCGCCCTACCGCGCGGCGCCCGACGACCCCGGCCAGGGCCGCCTTCCGGAGCGCGGGGCCGGGCTCGATGCGACCGTTGACGAACTCTCCGCCGTCGTTCGCCAGGGGAGCCGGGTCAGCGCGCCCGGCTTCGTCGCCTTCATCACCACCGGCGCCACCACCGCCGGTGCCGCCGCCCTCGCCGCCACCGCGGTCGCCGGCGGCCAGCGCTACACGCTCCACGCGTTCAACGCCATCGAGCACACCAGCCTGCGCTGGCTGGCCGACCTGTGCGGCCTCCCTGACGGCGTCACCGGGGTGTACTCGAGCGGCGGCTCCACGGCCAACCTCATCGCGCTCGGGGCCGCGCGCCAGGCCGCGTACGAGGGGCGCGGCCGGGACGTGGCCGAGGAGGGGACGCTCGAGGGCGCACCCGGTCGCATCTACGCGTCGGCGCTCGCGCACCGGACCGTGCACCGGGCCGCGGCGGTGCTGGGGCTGGGCCGACGAGCGGTGGTGCCCATCCCCGTGGACGCTGACGGACGGGCGCGCGAGGACGAGCTGGAGGCGGCGCTCGCTGCCGACGCCCGGGCCGGGATCCTCCCGATCGCGGTCGTCGCGTGCGCGGGCGCCACCGACACCGGCTCCGTGGACCGCATCGATCGCCTGGCCGCCATCGCCCGGCGGCACGGCGCGTGGCTCCACGTGGACGGCGCGTACGGGCTGGTCGCCAACGCCTCGCCCGGGCTCCGGCCGCTGTTCGCAGGCCTCGACGAGGCGGATTCCTGGATCGTGGACCCGCACAAGTGGCTCGCCACCGGGGTCGGCATCGGGGCCACCTTCGTCCGTGACGAGGGCGTGCTCACGAGGGCCTTCGCGGAGGGCGACGCGGCGTACCTCGAGGGCTCGTTCAGTGAGGAGCACGAGGAGCCGGGCTCGCAGTTCGACCAGATGGGCGGGCGCTGGGCCGACCAGTCGCTCGAGCTCTCGGCCCCGCCCCGCGGCGTGGCTGTCTGGGCGGTGCTGCGCGAGATCGGCCGGGCGGGCGTCGTCGCGCGCGTGGACCGGCACGTGGCGTTCGCGCGCGCCGTGGCGGAGCGGGCTCGCCAGCACCCGCGCCTGGAGCTGCTCATGGAGCCCCAGCTCTCGGTCGTCTGCTACCGCTACCGGCCAGGGCCCGGCGCCGACGCGGACGAGCTCAACCGCGCCATCCTCGACCGCCTCCGCCGCGAGACGACAGTCGCGCCGTCGAGCACCATCGTCGGCGGGCGCTTCGCGATCCGGCCGTGCTTCATCAACCCGCGCACGACCGAGCGGGAGGTGGACGAGCTCGTCGACGCTGTCGTCCGGTTCGGCGACGAGCTCACTGGAACCTGACGCGCCCGCCGGCGCGGAGTGCACCGCCGCTGAGTGCCGCGGTCAGTCGGCGCGGGCTCGCTCGGGCCCCAGCGCCAGCACGTCCTTGCGCGCGAACACGCCGACGAACCGCAGGCCGCACAGGAACAGCGCCACGCCCAGGCCGCTGTAGAAGAACGCGATGAACCAGTCGGGGACGGCGTGCGAGAGCCGGAGCGTCATCCCGCCGCCCATCATCACGGCCATCACCGCCCACGACGAGGCGTTGAAGAAGTGCCAGAAGGGGAGCCGGTCCTCGGTCCGGGCGCGGACGCGGTACGTGTGCTTGCGGACCAGGCGGGAGAAGACGAACACGTAGAACACGACGAAGATGACCAGCGCCAGGGGGAGCAGCGCAGGGTCCAGGGGGTCGAGCCGGAACAGCAGCGGCAGCCCGACGAGGCAGACCATCACCCCCGCCAGGCACCAGACGAGCCCGGCGATGAGCATCAGGTGGTTCTTCGGGACCTGAAGGCGCTGCACGAGCCGAGATTGTAGCCCTGGTCGCGGGCCCCCGGGCGTGACGAACAAGGGCGTGGACATGACCACGTGGTCCGACCACACCGAGCTCCGGCCGACGATGCTGACGCTGCTCGGCCTGCGGGCGACGACTCGACCGACACGCGGCTCGAGTCCGAGATCACCGCCTGGACGGCGCAGCGCGACGCGCTGGCCCGGCAGATCAAGGCGGCGCTCAACGGCGCTGACTTCGCCGGTGCGACGATCTCGCAGCACGAGGCGCAGTCCCTCGCGGCCCGGGCGCAAGCCCTGATCCGCGGGGTGGAACAGGCGGCCCAGGCCGCCCCGTAGGCCGTCAGGCGACGCCGATGGTGAGGACCTTGACGGAGGCGCCGCGCTCGGCCCGGAGGGACCAGCCGAGCGCGGCGGCCACCTCGGCGACCTAGCCCTCGAGCGCAGCCGTGTCGTGGGCGCGGGCGGCCGCAGGTCGAGGATCGCGGAGGCGAGTCGTTCCCGGGCGAGCGCGCGGTCGAGGACGAGCACGACCCGGCGCACCTCGTCGTCGAAGACCGGTTCGCGACCGTCGGCCACCTCGACCACGCCGCGGGCGGTCGAGATCTCGAGGCGCCGGCCCTCCAGGCCGTGACGGCGAAGGTCGTGGTGCCGTGGCCGGTGTCGATGACGACTTCGGCTCGGTCGCGCTTCCTGACGCTGTCGCCTTCACCGAACCGCCGCCCTAGACGCGGATCGCACCGAGCAGCCACAGGACGAGGAACAGGATCACGAGCAGGCCCAGGATCCCGACGCCGCCGTTGTAGTAGCCCGGGTAGGTGGTTCGGTAGCGGTAGCCGCCGCCGCCGGCGAGCAGCAGAACGACCACGAGGATGATCAACAGCCAGAGCATGGGCAGCCTCCTCATGAAGGTCTCAGGCAGATCGGACTCTGCCAGCCGAACCTAGCCGCGGGAACCCTGCACCGGCGTGACGCCGCCGGCTCCGGGCGCGCGGGGAGCGTGACAACCGTCGCGCTCGCCGCGCTGCGGCCGCTACGGGAGCTGACCCGCTCCGGCCGCCGGCGCGGCGGCAGCACCTGGCCCCGGCCCAGAACCCGGGCCAGGAGGGGGACCCGGGACGACCACGGCGGTGGCGACCAGCCCCGGCCGCGCCCAGTCGATGGTCGCTTCGCCCTGCGTGAGGTTGGCCAGGCCGCCGTCCATCAGCGCGGTCGCGAACCACGCCCAGCCCAGGCTGGTCGCGTCGAGCTCGCCGGGACGTGCGGCGAGTGCCGGCGTGAGGACCGTCGAGGAGAACGCCCGCGAGGCGAGGTCGACGCCCCCGCTGGCAAACAGGGAGGGCAGCACGGTCGATGACGTCATGAGGCCCTGCCCGGGCCCGGTCGCCATGCCATCGAGGTTGTAGCTCGCGAATGCCGCTCCTCCCGCCTCGACGGTCCGCCGCGGCACGCCCAGCCACTCGAGGACGTCCTGCGCCCGGCCCTCGCCGTTCCAGATCATGTCCAGGCCCAGCCGCCACTGGAGCGTGCTGGCCGCGGCGTCGAACCGCGACCCGCCCAGCGTCCCGCCGACCGGAGCGACCCCGCCCGTGGCGTCGACCACCACCAGATGGGGCACCACCCCGACCGGGCCGCCGACGGCCGGGTCGAGCCGGAGCCGCTCGAGCCAGTGGTACGTCCCGCCCACCACCTTGAGCCACGGGTGGCCGGGGTCGAAGACGGAGAACATCCGATAGGCGTACGGCGCCAGGGCGCTGTCGTCCACGACGGTCGGCTGCGTGGCCTGGGCCCCGGCGGCCGGCGCAGACGCCACCACCAGCCGGTCCCCGCCGACGATCGCCGTCTCGCGTGACCAGATGGCGCCGATCAGGGCGCGCCCGTTCGCCATGGCCACGGCGTCGCCCCAGCGGCTGGCCGCCAGGAGCAGCGCCACCGCGAGGTCGGTGTCGGCGCCGGGGTCCCGGACACCTCCGTGGCCGGGCAGGACGAGGCCATCACTGCCGAGCAGGTGGCCCCTGGCCCGGCCCCACAGCGCGTCGTACGTCGCGCGGTCGTTCATGTAGACGGCGGCCGCCATCGCCATGGCCAGACTGTCCGGCGTCGCCACCGCGGAGGCGACGCTCCCCGTCGGCAGCACCGCCGCTCTCCAGCTCGCCCACAAGGTCGAGAGCAGCTGGTCCGACGTGGCCGGCAGGCGCCGCAGCGTGCGGGTCCGCTCGATCAGGACCGGCCAGCCACCCTGGTCGATCCGCCGGATCACGTCGGCGTGGTCGAGGATCGTCTGGACGAACGGCAGCTGCGACGCGTCGCCCACCATGTCCGGGGTGGCCATGACGTAGTCCACGTTGCGCCAGTCGTCCTTGAGGATGGCGCTGCGGATCGCGGGGTCCTCCTCCACCTTCCAGTAGTACTCGGCGCGCGGGAAGCTGGGCGCCGGGACCGTCGGCTCGTGCAGGTCCGGCCAGGCGAACATGTCGATGACCATCGTCGAGTCCGGGGGCAGCGTGGCGCGCACCCAGCTGATCGCCGCCCGCTGGGTGGACGCCTGGGGGCTCGACCACAGCACGGCGCGATCCGACGCGTGGACGAGCGATCCGGTCCCGGTCAGGACCACCGAGACCGACAGGACGCCGGCCGCGGTCGCCCTCGCGAATCGGTGGTCGAGGGCGCGGTGCCAGACCGCGGCGTCCGGCAGGCGACGGCCCTGCGCCCGGATGCCGTCGAACGCCCAGGCGACCTCCAGCGCGAGCAGGGGCAGGAGGGGCACGAGGTAGAAGTCGAGCGTGACTCCGCCTCGGCCGAGGAAGACCCACAGCGAGAGCACCGCCAGCCCGAGCGCGCCCATCGACCTCGCGCGCCTGATGGAGAGGGCCGCCATCGCCGACGCCGCCGTGCCGCCCGCCACGAGCAGCGGGTCCTGCCCGAGCCACCAGGTGGCCGTCTGCCAGAAGTGGCTTCCGGCCTCCAGGATCCCGCCGTCGCGGCCGCGGGCAGCCTGGACGAGCAGCGTCTCGATCAGGCTGACATGCCCGCCACTGCCAGACAGCGGGGCGCCGGGCGGCAGGAGCTCCCCCTTGAGCATCGCGAACAGGAGCCACAGCGAGCTGATGCTCAGCACCAGCACGAGCCAGCCGAGGGTCGCGAGAGACCGTTGCGAGCGGTCCGCCCGAACGGCCACCAGCACCGCGAGGGCCGGCACGGCCACGATCAGGATCTCCTTGGACAGGACGCCGATGCCGAGCATGAGGGCGCTCATCCAGACGCGGGACAGCGTCAGCCGCCGGGCGACCAGCGGGGCGAGGCTGGCCAGCAGCCAGAACGACGCGATGTTGTCGAGCAGGATCCGGCGGTGGAAGACGAGGCCGTACGGCGAGAGGGCGAAGGCGAGGACCGCGACCGTGGCGGCAGCGGTGCTGCGCCCGAGGCCCCGCGCGACCGCGTACAGCAGCGCCATCGAGCCCACCTGGAAGCCCAGCATCACGATGCGGCCGGCCTCGATGTCGCTCGGGACGTTGAGCACCTGGCCGAAGAGCTGGAGCAGCGCGCCCAGCTGGATCCAGCCAGCCGGCGGGTGGTCGTACCAGTAGGTGTAGGGCGCCAGGTGGCCGAGGTGGAACACCGACCACGCCTGCGAGATGTACGTCCCCTCGTCCTGCTGGTAGAACGGGTAGTTGAACATGTCGACCGCGTGGGCGAGCGCGCCGATGCCCAGGATGGCCGCCACCCAGACGGCCTCCCTGACGCCCCTCCTGCCCAGCGTCGATCGCAGTCGGCTCGCCACACCCCCTGAGCTGCGGAGCCCGCTCGCCACGCCCCCCGTCGGACCGAGCGGCGTCGTCATGTCCCGAAGGGCTCGCTGTCGGTGATGGGCGCGGTGACCGCCGGTCTGGGCAGCGCGGCGCGGTGCGCGCCGACGTGTGCGGTCTTCTCCCAGTCGGAGCGGGCGGCGAGCTCACGTCGCAGCGCTCGGACAGAGCTCACGGTCAGGAGCCACTGGTAGGGCAGGAAGGTCAGCGCGAGCGTCACGAAGGTGCGGACGGGCAGCCGCATGCCGTATTCACGGGTGAACATCCCGGCGCCGATCAGGGTCACGAAGAACTGGAACGCGAGCGCGTACAGCGGGAGGAACGTGATCATCGACACCACCACCGACACGTGCCACACGACGCCCAGCACGATGGCGAGCGGCCAGAGCGTCAGGATCGGCAGCTGGAGGAACGGGTAGCTGAAGGTGTACGCGGCGAGGAGCCGCTGGCGCGGGCCCGGCAGCCGCATCCAGTCGCGCCGCACGAGCACCTGGAGGAAGCCCTGGTGCCATCGGGTCCGCTGGCGGATGAGCGCGCTCGTGTCGGACGGGGTCTCCTCCCGCGTCACCCGGTCGCCGTCGTAGACCACCGTGATCGGCTCCCGCAGGACGCTCAGGCGCACGCCGATGTCGGCGTCCTCGGTGAGCGCGGCCGGGTTCCAGCCGCCGACCCGCTCGAGCAGGTGGCGGCGCACGAACACCGTGTTGCCGCCGAGCGGGATCATTCCCTGCCGGGCGTGGAAGTGGAGCCGGCTCTTGAACCAGAAGTAGTACTCGACGCAGTTGTGGAGCGAGAACCAGTGGTCGCGGAAGTTCATGAGCTGGACGCCCGCCTGGACGATGCCGACGTCCTCGCGCTCCATCACCGTCGCCACGGCGTTGAGCAGCTCTGCATCGACATCGTCCTCGGCGTCGAACACGGCAACCACGTCATTCGAGGTGACCGCGAGCCCGACGTTCAGTGCGCGCGGCTTGTTGACCTGCGTGCCGGAGAACGTCACCACCCGTACCGAGCTCGTGCCGGCCGCGGCCGCGGCGCGGTTGGCCTCGGCGATGGTCGCCAGGTCGTCCTCGTGGCAGATGACCACGATCTCGACCTGCCGCTCCTTGCGCGTCCGGTAACCCTCAGGAGTCTCCGAGGGGTCGTCCCGGAGCGGGAAGCGCCCGTTCCAGATCCGCAGGACGGTGTCGAAGATGACGGCCTCCTCCTCCCGGGCCGGAACGAGGACCGTGAACGACAAGTCCGAGCGGTGATAGGCGCGCGGTCCCCGGCTCGCCTCGAGCCGGTTCGGGTGCTCCCACGAGAACAGCATCAGGTAGAGCGAGAACAGGGCCTGGAGGAGCACCAGCACCGCCGCCACCGCGAGGAAGACCTCGACGCTGGAGGTCATGTGGCGCTACCGGTCGAGCCGGACAGCGGCCGATCGAGAAGACCACCCCGCGCGGCGATCGCGCGCTCTCGAGCGACGCGCCGCGCGGGCGTGGCAGGCCGACTCTGGCGCTGACACGTTCGGTCGATCGACGACGCCGCTCGGTGGTCAGATGGCCCCATCACGCGTCAGTACCCAAGTCCACCGTCCGTCGTGGGAAGTCGAAGGCGGGCCCTCTGCAGGTCTCGGACCGCACCGTCGTCTGCGGATCATATGTGCCCCTCGGAGTCGCGCCCCATAACAGAGTCACGGGCCATTGAGGCTATTCTTCTGGGCGCCATGGACCTAACTGCCGAGTCCCGGCCCGAATTGCAGAAGTGTTGCAGCGCCAGCAGGCGGCGTGCGCCGGCACCATCCCCGGCACCCTGATGAACCAGCCCGACCGGCCTCCGCGGACGCTGCGGCCCCGTGTCGCTGCCGTGGGGGTGCTGGCCCTCGTGCTTGTCGCGGTCGTCCTGCTCGCCCCGGCGCTCGCGAACACGGGCACGCCGGCCGGGCCGACCGGCGCCGCCGCCGGGTCCGCGGTCATCCTGGGCAGCGGCTCGCCGGGCGCGACCCTCCTGGGATCGCCCTCGGAGACCTCGTCCCACAGCTTCGTGCCCGGCTCCTCCGCGCCGGCCGGGATCCCCAAGCTCCTGTTCGGCCTTGGGAGCGAGGCGGGGACGGCGGCGGCGAGCCCGCTCGTCAAGGTCGCCCCAGTCCGGATCCTCTCGAGCTGGTTCAACGGCCACGGCGACCTGTCATGGATGACCGGATGGTCGTCGAGCCTCATCCCGGCCCAGTACGCCGTCGGGCGAGCGCTCCACCTGATCGTGTACGCGAGCGGCAACGCCACCACAACCACCCAGACCAAGTACGGCCCGGCCTGCGGCCGCCCGTACCCGCTGACGGCCCTGTTCCAGTCCGACATGGCAGCCCTGGCGAAGATCTGGGCCGGCACCGCCAAGGGGCCGCCGCTGTACGTGACGATGTTCACCGAGTTCCAGACCTACGCCTGCCACCAGGGCGCCTGGCTCCCGGACCAGGCGTACTGGTCTGCGCTCAAGGACGCCTACACCCGGGCGGAGGTCACCTTCCACCGCTACGCCCCCAACGCGAAGGTGTCCCTGGGCTGGGGCGGCTGGCAGGAGCGATGGGACGACCCGTCCACGGGCGGCGGCCGCTCGATGCTCCAGCACTTCGCCGACGTCATGGGCGCGTCCGACTTCCAGAGCTTCCAGGCGATGGAGAGCGACACCAACGTGGCCGACGTGCTGGCGATGACCCGAGCGCTCCACGCCTGGGGCCCGGTCATGCTCGCCCACTACAAGCCCGACAACGGCTCGCAGGCCACCTTCGACGCCGACACGAGCGCGATGCTGACCGACGCGTACCTGCGTCAGGCCACCGCGGCCGGGCTGTTCGCCTGGAGCTTCATGGACCAGGTCAACATGAACGCGAACCCGGCCGACTACACCCGCATCCGCGATGCCGTGCGCCGCTACGGGAGCTGACCCGGCCTCGGCTCGGCGTGGAGCGCCCTGCCCCGGACCGCGAGGGGGCGGCGGAGGGTCGCCGGGGGAGGCCGAAAGCGATTTGGCGTATCTTCCGCGGCGGACACCACCGTCCCGTCCAGCCGGAGCGCCCCAGCCTTGAGCCAGCCTGCCCTGACCGCCACCAGTCCCACCCGCAGGCGTCCCTGGCCCGCCAGGCGCCTTCGACCTGCGCTGCTGGTGGTGGTCATCCTCGCCACAGCTGGCTGCAACGGGTTGCAGGCCACGGCGACAATCACCCCCGCCGCGAGCGCCGGGCAGAGCGCGCTCCCCACTGACCCCGCCCCGACAGCGCTCGCAGGCGCCGCGTCGGCGGAGTGGCCCACGTACCTCGGCAGCCCCGCACGCAACGGCGTCAGCACCGACACCACGCTGAGCCCCGGCAACGTGGGCACGCTGGTCCCGCGCATGCACGTCACCCTCGGCGGCCCGATCGCTGCCCAGCCCATCGTCGTCGGCGGCGTCGCGTACGTCGGCGCCTGGGACGGGTACGAGTACGCGATCGACCTCGCCCTCGGCGTCGTGCGCTGGAAGACCTTCCTGGGTCTGACCACCACCAAGGCCTGCGACCCGAACACCCTGGGCGTCACCTCGTCGGCCACCGTGGAAGACGGCGTCGTGTACGTGGGCGGGGGCGATTCCAACTGGTACGCGCTCGACGCGGCCACCGGGGCGGTGCGCTGGAAGATCAAGGTGGGCGACAACTCGCCCAAGGGCGGCCTGTACAACTGGTCGAGCCCGCTGATCTGGCAGGGATCGGCTTACATCGGCGTGGCCTCCAACTGCGACGAGCCGCTGGTGCAGGGCCAGCTGCTGCGCGTCGACCTCGCGACGCACGCCGTCACGGCGCACTTCGACGCGGTGCCGCGAGGCCAGACTGGGGGCGGGATATGGCAGACGCCCGCGCTCGACGCCGCCACGCAGACCGTCTACGTCACTACCGGCAACTATTCCCAGCCCACGTCGCAGCCGCTGGCCCAGTCGATCGTCGCCCTCGACGCGACGACGCTCAAGGTCAAGTCCAGCTGGCAGACGCCCCCCTCGCAGTCCATCCTGGACGGGGACTGGGGCACCACGCCGTCCCTGTTCACCGATGCCTCCGGTCGTCAGCTCGTCGGCGCCGCCAACAAGAACGGGCTGTTCTACGCCTTCGACCGCGGCCAGCTCGACGCGGGTCCGGTATGGATGCAGCGGATCGCCATCGGCGGCGGCTGCCCGGACTGCGGCGAGGGCTCCGTCTCGACCCCGGCATTCGCCGAGGGACGCATCTTCATGGGCGGCGGCAAGGCGATCATCGCCGGCCAGGCCAGGACGGGCTTCGTGCAGGCGATCGACCCGGCGAACGGTGCGGTCACCTGGGAGCGGCCGTTCGAGCACGCCGTCATGCCGGCCCTGACGTGGGTCCATGGCATGGTGGTGGGCGGGATCGGGCCAGACCTGGTCGTGATGAGCGCCGCTGACGGGTCCGTGCTGTTCACGGCCCACACCGGCCCGGAGACGTACAGCGCGCCGTCGTCCGCGGAGGGCATGCTGTTCGTCGGCTCGCTCGACGGCAGCCTGTGGGCCTTCGGGCTGCCGGCGGCGCAGTAGCGTCCGTCGCGCCCGCTACGCGTCGCGGACCCGGAGCAGCTCCGCGAGGCCCATCGAGGCGAGCCACGCCGGCGCGCGCCCGCGGTCGAGGGAGCCGACCCGACCGGCTTCGGGGTCGAGCGTGCCTCCCACAGCACCATTAGCACCGGTACAACCAGCAGGGCCGAGATGATCCCCGTTGCCATCTCGTCGCGCACGATGTAGCCGATGACGTTCATTATCTC
>JAJYMP010000358.1 GCA_021786915.1 Chloroflexota bacterium | reverse complement strand
TGCGGGGCGCAGGCGCGTGACCGACCGTGCCCGCGCGGCCGGCCCATCAGCCGCGCCTGACCCACGGCCGCGTCGTCCTCGTCGGGATCGACGCCGGGGCCAGCAAGTCCACCGCGCTGGCCGTCACCCCGGACGGCGATGTGATCGGGCGCGCCTCCGGCGAGGGAGCGAACCCGAAACGCCAGGGCCTGGCCGAGGCGGTCGAGCGGATCGCCACGCTGGCGCTCGAGGCCTCGAGCGGGGTGGGCGAGTCGAGCTTGGCCCGCAGGCGTTGTGTTCCCGCCCTGGTGTTCGTGGCCGGGGCGGGGATAGACCGGCCGGAGCATGCGCGCGCCCTCGAGGCCGCCCTCGCCGAGCGCCTGCCCGGCGTCCGTGTGCTGGCCGCGAACGACACCCTGGCGGTGCTCGCCTGCGGGACGTCGGACGGCGTCGGCCTGGTCGTGCCGGTGTCCACGGGCGGGAACGTCATCGGGCGCGGCCCGGACGGCCGCGTGACCGACCGCGGCCACGGGATCTTCGGCGGCGGCTACGTGCTGGGCGCGCTCGCGGCCCGGGCCGCCGCAGGGCACCGACGGCCGCTGTCGCCCGAGCTCGCCGATGCCGTCGGCGCCGCAGGGCTCACCTGGCACGGCCGCCGACCCGATCCCGCAGCGTCGCGACTCGCGGTCGCCGCGGTCGCTGCGGCCGAGGCCGGCGACCCGTACCCGGCGCGGATCGTCGACCGCTGGTGCGCGCGGGTGACCGCCGCGACACGAGAGGAGGCTGAACGGCTCGGCCTGGGTCCGTCGCCGTGCGTGATCGTCTACGGCGGCCTGCTCGAGGCTTCGCCGTGGCTGGCGACGCGGATCCGCACCGCGATCCTCGCGGCGGCTCCCGGAGCGCGCCTGTGCCCGTTCGAGGCAGACCCGGTCGAGGGCGCCGCGCTCCTCGCCCGCGACGCCTGGGCGGGGAGGCTCCAGCCCTGGGACTTCACGCCGCGGCGGTAGGCAGGGGGCGTCCCCGGGTCAGCGCCGTACAATCGCGGCCATGAGCCGGATCCTCGTCGCCATGTCCGGAGGAGTGGACAGCTCGGTCGCCGCGGCGCTCCTCCACGAGCAGGGCCACGAGGTGGTGGGCGTCTGGATGCGCCTCCACGACGTGGCGGACAGCTACTCGGAATTCCGCAAGTCGTGCTGCTCGGCCGATGCCGCGGACGACGCCCGGCGGGTCGCCGCCAGGCTCGACATCCCGTTCTATGTGATGAACCTCGAGCGCGAGTTCGCCGCCGGCGTCATCGACCCGTTCGTGGCCGACTACACCCACGGGCGGACGCCATCCCCGTGCGTGGACTGCAACACCCTCGTCAAGTTCGGCGCGCTGCTCGGCCGCGCCCGCCACCTCTACGGCTGCGAGGCGGTGGCGACCGGCCACTACGCCCGCCGCCTGGTGGACGACACGCCGGACGGCCCGCGCGCCCGCCTGGCCACCGCCGCAGACAGCGCGAAGGACCAGACGTACTTCCTCTACGGCCTTCGCCAGGAGCAGCTGTGGTTCAGCCGCTTCCCCCTTGGCGACCTCGAGAAGCCGCAGGTGCGGGCGATCGCCCGATCGCTCGGCCTCGTCACGGCCGACAAGCCCGAGAGCCAGGAGATCTGCTTCGTCCCCGGCGGCGACTACCGGGCCGAGCTGCGGTCCCGGGGCGGCTGGGCGCCCGAGCCCGGCCCCGTCCTCGATGCCGATGGCCGCAGGGTCGGCGAGCACGGCGGCGCCGCAGGGTTCACCGTGGGCCAGCGCAAGGGCATCGGCGTGGCACTCGGCGAGCCCCAGTTCGTGGCCCGCGTGGACGCGGTCACCAACACGATCCAGCTTGGGCGCCGGCGGGACCTGGAGACGAGGAGGGTGACGATCGAGACCGCCTCGTTCATCGCGGGGGCGCCCCCCACGAGTCACGGCGACGACGGCGGTTGGCGTCCATTCCGGGCGCAGGTCCGCATCCGGCACCGCGCCCCGCTCGTCCCCGCGACGGTGCGCCCGGCGACGCCCGACGAGCCCGCCCTCGGCGGAAGTTGGGTTGCCGAGGTGGACACGCCGGTGTGGGCCGCGGCGCCCGGGCAGGCCTGCGTCCTCTACGACGGGGACACCTGCCTCGGCGGCGGCAGGATCGCGGTCCTGCCGCCGGTCGTCGAAGCCGATTCTGCTCCCCAGCCCGTCTCGAGCGACCGGCGCGAGACCGCGCCGACGGGAGCCGCACGGTGAGCATCGGCCCGTCGCTCCCGCTCGCCCTGCTGCTGGGCCTGGTCCACACCGGGCTCTACGTCTTCGTTCGCGGCCAGTCCGGCGGTCGCCTCCCGCTCACGTACGCCGCCGCAGCCCTGGGCTCGTGGGCCGGCGCCGCGGTGGGCGCGCAGGTGGGGATGACGGTCCTTGCGATCGGCGACTTCGCGCTGGTCCCGGCCTCGATCGTGGCCTGGCTGGGCATCGGCTTCGTCGCGATCGTGTCCACGCTGGGCCCCGATCGCCGAGAGGAGCACCCGTGAGCCCCTCCGTTCGAAGCACCGGCGTCGACGGACGAGCAGGGGCCGGCCGCGCTGAGCTGCCGGCGCCGCTCGCCGATGCCCTCGAGCTGCTGGCCGGCGAGAGCGCGACGTCGCGGACGTTCCTCGGCGGGGTGGTGCTGGGGGCGCTCGTCGGCGCGGCTGTTGCCGGTGCATCGCTCGTGCGCCCTCGAGCGTCCGGCCGAGGGGCGAACCGCTAGACGGCCACAGCCAGGCCGCGCCGCACCCGCTGGGCGGTCACCAGCGCCGCCATCGCCGTCGGCTCGAGCGCTCGCGCCAGCAGGTAGCCCTGCCCCATGTCGCAGCCGAGCTCGGCCAGCGTCCGCGCCTGCAGTTCGTGCTGGATCCCCTCGGCTACGGTCGAGAGGTGGAGACTGCGCGCGAGCTCCACGATCACGCGCACCACGGCGGTCGCCTCCGGGTCGGTCCCGACGCCCTCCACGAAGGAGCGGTCGATCTTGATCCGGTCGATCGGCAGGCGGCGCACGTAGGCGAGCGACGAGTATCCGGTCCCGAAGTCGTCCACCGCGATTCGGGCGCCGAGGTCGCGGAGCCGGTGCAGCAGCTGCGCAGTCTCCGACGAATCGTCGAGCGCGAGGCTCTCGGTGATCTCGATCGACAGCCGCGAGGCGTCGAGGCTGTGGCGCAGCAGCGAATCGCGGACGAACGCCACGAACGAGCCGCCCCGGAGCTGGGCCGCCGAGACGTTGACCGCCGTCCAGCGCAGCGAGGGCAGCTGCGTGGACCACACGGCCGCCTGCCGGCAGGCCTCGTCCATCACCCAGCGGCCCACCTCTGCGATGAGCCCCGTGGATTCGAGCGTCGGGATGAACTCGGTCGGCGCCACGATGCCGCGCTTGGGGTGGTTCCAGCGCAGCAGCGCCTCGCTGCCCACGATCTCGCCCGTGCCGAGGTCGCACACGGGCTGGTAGTGGAGCACGAACTGCCCGTGCTCCACCGCCCGGCGCAACTCGCTCTCGAGCACCATCCGTCGCGCGGAGGCCAAGTGCGCCTGGGGGTTGTAGACGCGCCAGCGGCCCTTGCCCAGGCCCTTCGCCTCGTACATCGCGAGGTCGGCAGCGCGCAGCAGCCACGCCGGGGTCCGCTGGCGCGTGATGTCGACGGCCACGCCGACGCTGATCCGGGCCCCGAGCTGCAGCCCATCGATCTTGAACGGCTGGTCGAACGCGACCACGAGGCGCCGGGCGATGGCGAGGGCCTCGGCGTCCTCGGCCAGCCCCTCGATGAGGACGGCGAACTCGTCA
>JAJYMP010000297.1 GCA_021786915.1 Chloroflexota bacterium | reverse complement strand
GATCTCCTCCGTTCGCGTGGCCTCGCGAACGCGACGATCGAGTTTCGTTTGTCAGCCCGCGCCATGCCGGCGCCGTCATTCCGGAGGATGGATCCATGACCACCCGTGCGGCACGCCGTGCGCAGCAGCGGGAGATCGTCGAGCGCGAAGAAGAGCAGCGCCTGCAAACGGATGCGCAGCAGCGTCGCCGGGCACTGATCCCCCGCCTCGTGGCGTTCGGCCTCGTCGTCGTCGTGATCCTGGGGGCAGGGACGTACCTGGCCGCGTCCGTCTTCCTGGGGCAGCGCGGGACCTCGTCTGCCGCAGGGTACTTGCCGGTGCGGCTCTCCATGGACGGGTTCGATCCGAAGGTGATCCAGGCGAAGGCCGGGCAGCCGGTCAAGCTCGACTTCTGGAACACCGACAACGCCATGCACCTCGATGGGGGCGGCGTCCACACGTTCATCATGGACAGCCAGAACATCTACGTGAAGATCCCCGCCGAGGCACGGCAGCAGTACGAGTTCACCGCCCCCACGACGCCCGGAGACTACGACTTCTACTGCAACACCTGCTGCGGCGGGAAGGCCTCGCCGACCATGCACGGCACCCTCCGCGTGTCGGCCTGATCATGGCGCAACATGCGAACCATCAGGCCGCCGGTGCGCCGTCCGGCCGTCGTCCGACCGCAGCTCCGGTTGTAGTGGCATCGTCCGCGCCGCGGTGGGTGACGCTGGCAAAGGGCACCGGCCTGCCGCGTACCGCGCTCGTCCTGTTCAGCGGGCTCGCGATCGCGGCTACGCTTTCGCTCGCGACCGTCGCGCTCGTGCCATTCGAGACCGCGAAGTTCGGCGGCCTGACGGCGCCCATCGTGGTGGCCTCGGGCTTCGCCGACGGCTTCAACCCCTGCGCCTTCGCCCTCCTCGTGCTGTTCGCGACGTACACGCTCACCCTGGTGAACGCGGTCACCTCGGACGGAACGCCGACCGCCTCGGCCCGCCGCACGCTGCTCGGCGCGGGCTCGCTCTATGTGGGCGCGGTTGTGGTGACGTACTTCCTCATCGGGCTGGGACTGTTCAGCGCGTTGTCATGGC
This sequence comes from Chloroflexota bacterium, assembly GCA_021786915.1. The sequence continues at coordinate 20,100 of JAJYMP010000297.1, read as the reverse complement.
TGGGGCAGGACCACATCGTGGCCCGGGTCGCCGCGGTGGTCGCGCTCCTCATGGCGGTGTGGATGCTGAAGGACGTGTTCCTGCCCGGCTGGGGCCCCACGATGGCCGCACCCTCGGGGACGCACGGCTGGATGAACAAGGCGATGCAGCGCGGCGGCCTGGCCGGAATGCTCCTGGCGGGCGTCCTGGTGGGCATCTGCACGGTGCCCTGCTCAGGCGCGATCTACCTCGACGTGATCGCGGTGCTCCACGCCTCGGGCGGCGGGATCGTCGGGCTGGCGCTCCTCGTGCTCTACAACATCGCGTTCATCATGCCGCTCCTCCTTTTCCTGCTCCTGGTCTCGAACCGCAGGGTCCTGGGCACCCTCGGGCGCTGGAACAAGCAGAACGGGACTGTGGTGAAGACGGTGCTCGCCCTGGGCGTGGTGCTCATGAGCTTCGGCCTGCTCTTCTCGCTCGGGATGTGACGTGGAGACTCGGCGGATCCCGATCGACGGGATGACCTGCACCTCCTGCGCTGCGCGGATCACCAAGGCACTCCGGAGGGTCGACGGCGCGACCTCCGTCCGCGTCGACCTCGCCTCCGATTCCGCGACTGTGACATACGATCCGGCGCGGACGTCGCTCCCGGCGATCGCGTCCGCCGTGGCGGCGGTCGGCTACGAGGCACGCACGGAGGCAGCAGAGCTCCTCGGGCCTGCCGCACCCCGTGGCCTCCTCCGCCGTTTCGGCCTTCGCGGAAGACCCGATAGGCAGGCCTGACGAAGGGCGTCGGCGACGCTGTGCGGCCGGGGCCGAGGATCGATCTGCCCACGCGGGTGGCGTTGCTGCGGATTTCGTTCGGGTTGCTGTGGGCGGTCGACGCCTGGCTGAAATGGCAGCCCGCGTTCTCCGCGGGCTATCTCGGTTACTTGCGGGACGCGGCGGCACGTCAACCGGCCGCTCTCAAGCCGTGGTTCGACCTCTGGCTGCGCCTGGTGGGCCTGGACCCGGCCCTCTTCGCGTTCCTCACGGCGCTCGCCGAAACCATGATCGCCGCGGGGTTGCTGCTCGGTCTTGCCCGCCGCTTCGACTACGCCGCCGGGTTCCTGCTGAGCCTCCTGATCTGGACGACCGCCGAGGGTTTCGGTGGACCGTACACCGCGGGCTCGACCGATGTCGGCGCCGCGATCATCTACGCGTTCGTTTTCGCCGGCTTGTACGGCCTCGACGAGCTGGCCGGCACCGCGCGACTGGCGCTCGACCCTCTGATCGAGCGGCGCTGGCCGGCGTGGCGGCTCGTGGCTGGCGGGATGCGGATGCCCACGCGGTGACGTCCTGCCTGGACCGGCGAAGGGAGCCAATCCTGGGGTGTTGCAGGCCCGAGCCGTCGAGACGGGAGCGGGTGACGGGCCAGAGTCACGCCATTCGCGCGAGTGTACGGCCGCCACAGCCACATGCTCGTCGGTTCGGGGCCGCGGCAGGAGCTACGCGTTGGCCCCGACGTTGACCGTGGGGGCGCGCCTCACGATCGTGCCGATGGCCGTCAGCAGGTCCAGACATGCGAGATCAGAAGTCCCTCGGCCACCGGATCGTGACGACGCGATGCCCGCCAAGTCTGGATCATTCTTGAATCACCATGGTCCCAGCCGCAGTCAGATCCGCTCCTGACGCTACGCGATGGGCGTGCCGGTCCCCCCGGTGCACTCGCCGCGCGGCTCACCGCCCTGCGCTCCCCCTTGGTAATGCGCGATGAACGCTGCGAGCCGCGGGTCGCTGGGGCTCGAGACATCCAGCTGTGCTCCCCAGGCCGAGGCCACGATCGCTGAGGAGATGCCTGCGTACGGGCTGAGAATGAGGTACCGCTGCGCACCCATGTAGTGCATCTCCACGACCTGCCGCAGCTGCGAAACGGAGGCCGCGGACAGGTCCGGCCGGTACGTGATCCACACCGCGCCGTGCTCGAGCGAGTGCACCGCGTTCACGTTCGGTACGGGGTCGCCGTAGACGCCGCAGTTGAGCCAGACGGCGTTGTGGGCGCCTCCGGCGGGTGGCGCGCGATCGTATTGCACGTTCCCGGTGACGTGCTGGTGGTTCGACTCCTCGAACACGGCCGCGCCCGAGGGCAGCGCGTTAGCGCTAGAGCCAGATCCGGCCACGATCCCGAGGGCGGTAATCGCGCCGACCGCCAGGACCAACACGGTAAGCCCGATCGCGCCGCCGAGGACAGCGACCGTGCGCCTGCCGGGACGCCCGTCCCCGCGACGTCTGTTCGTCTCCGCCGCTCGCGCGGCCCGACGGCGATCCTCTCGAGCCTTCTTTCCCACACTATCTCCACCTGCGGCAACGCTGGGACGATCGATTCACGAGATGAGAGCAGGATGAGAGGAAGCTGTGTGCCCACTGAGAGGCAGCCTGGCTCTGCGAGCGAGGTGCGGCAACGGCGGTGGCCTCCGATCCGAGTGGCCTTGTCGAGGCGACCAGCGGCATGTGGTGCGGCGCGGTGACTCGAGCGCGGACGTCCCGCGCTACCCGCCCACGCCGAGATCGACGGTGGGAACCTCGGCCGCCGCCTGCTCGGCCTCGAAGAACTCGCGAGGGGTGAACCCCATCATGCCGGCCATCAGGACCGCAGGGAACGTCGCGATAGCGGTGTTGTACGTGCGGACAGATGCGTTATAGGCCCCGCGAGCTGAGCTGATCTGATTCTCCGTGGTGGACAACTGGTCCTGCAGCGAGAGGACATTCTCGCTTGCCTTCAAGTCCGGGTACCTCTCCGCGACGGCGAAGAGCGAGCGCAGTGCCTGCGTCAACTGACCCTCGGCGGCGGCTTGGGCGCGGGGTCCCTGTCCGCCCGCGGCGACCGCTTGCGCGCGTGCCTGGGTGACGTTCTCCAAAACGCGCCGCTCGAATCCCATGTAGCCCTTGACGGCGCTGACGAGGTTGGGAACGAGGTCGTGGCGCCGCTTCAGCTGCACGTCGATTTGGGCCCATGCCTCGCTGACCCGCAGGCGGCGCTGCACGAGGCCGTTGTACATCGCGACCATCAGCACGAGTGCGATAACGATGATGACGAGAATGACCAGCAGGATCGGGGACATCAAAGCCCTCCTGCGCTGAACGCAGCGGCCTCAGTATAGGAGTGGGGACGGCCGAGCCGATCGAAGCGTAGCTTTTCGAGCACGGGCCTTGGGCCCGTACGGGCGGCCGATCCGCTTGCCGTGTCTCGAGCTCCGCGGGCGCGGCAACGCTGCCCCTCACCGCAGAATCAGCCTCTTCTCAGGCAGGACTCAGGCGACGCGTCCAAGGTGCTGGATCGGGCGTCGAGCCGCGGGTCCCCGCGTCCGAGCGACGCGTTTCGGGTGGGCAACCGGAAGGAGCAAGATGCGGCTCGCGGGCCACAAGACACGCGGGGCCGTTGCCGACGCGGCCTTGAGTGACGCCCAAGTCCTGGGTCTCGGCGTAGTCAGTTTGCCGAGCCGTGCGCCTGGAGGCGCGCCGTCATCGCAGCCTGCCGCGCTTTCGGCCAACGCGACTGAACCGGGCTGTGTGGTGGTCCGTGTCTGAACGACTGGACTCCGGTCGGCGCTTGCATGGGCAGAGCTCGGTGAGCCCGAAGGACTTCGCATTGCTGCCGCGCGAGACGCAACCCGCCGGACGGTGTGCCGTCTGCGGCACTGAGCTCAAGGCCGGGGAGGGCCTGACCGTCGTGTGGAACGGAACGGTCATGCGGTTCCGGTGTCTTGGGTGCCTGGCGCGCTTTGAGGCAGACTCGGATCGGTTCCTCGCCGGCGGGACTGAGCCGTGCCACATGGAGGACCTCGAGCCTGCCACCTGATGCAGCTGATCGGCCGGATGCGGCTCGAGGACCCCGCCCGGCATGTCGGCCCAGACTCCGAGTCGTCCTGCGACAGCCTCGTCGCTGCGGCGCTCCCGCAGTGGCCTGAGGTCCGGACGCGGCTGACCGTAGACCGATCAGGATGCGTCGTCCCCACGAGCCGATGTGCCCGGCCTGGACCCGCTCGATCGCTGCTCGGAGAACCGTTGGCAATGAAGCAACGGCCCTTCGCCCGCGGCCGTGGATCGCGCCCGGCGCCTGATTGCAGCCCACCAGCTTGCCGGGCACGTCCGCCGCGCCGGCCAGAGACCGGTTCCAGCATGCGCTTGCCAGACACGCCAGTTCTAGCCGGCGCCCGATGGCGACGAACGAACGCGCTCGCCCGGATGCGTCTCGTACATTCGCACGAGGACAGTGAGGCCCGACCCGAGCACGAGGCCTGCCACGATCCAGATCGCGGCTGGCATGCCGGCGAGGTCGGCGGTAAGCCCGGAAAGCAGTGCGCCGACCGCGAACCCCAAGTCGCGCCAGAACCGGTAGACGCCCAGGGCGGACGCGCGCCAGGCCGGGTGCGCCACGTCACCCACTGCAGCGATCAGGGTCGGATAGACCATCGCCGTGCCGACGCCGAGGAGCGCCGCCGCCCCGGAACCAGGCGACAAAGCCGTGAGTCACCGCGAGGGCAACGATCGCGACTCCCTGCACCGTCATGCCCGTCACGATCAGCGCTTTGCGCCCCAGGCGGTCCGAGAGCGGACCTGTGGCGAGCTGGAGGAGGCCCCAGATGGCCGGATACACGGCAGCCAGGACGCCGATCTGGACGAGCGACAGCCCTGCGGTGGCGTAATACAGGGGGAGAAGCCCCCATGCCATGCCGTCCTTGAGATTCGTCACGAGCCCGGCCTGGCTACAGGCTGACAGCGCGCGCTCACGCAGGGTTGTCAGGGCGAAGACCTCCCGGAGCGCCGGAGGCTGCGCTGACTGGCCGGCCAGGCCGGACCGGGTCTGGGCCTCGTGCTGCACGTGCCCGCGTGTCTCACGCACGATCAGGGCCGAGAGCGACAGGCCGAGGGCCACATATGCGAGGCTGAGGAAGAAGGGTGCTGGGCGCAATCCCGCCGCCTGGGCAATGAACCCGGTGGCCAAGGCGGTCAGCGCGAGGCCGCTATATCCCGCCCACTCGTTGAGGCCCACTGCCAGGCCGCGCCGCGCCGGTCCAGCGAGGTCCACCATCGCGTTCACCACATTCGTCCAGGCGAGGCCCTGGTTGAGGGCGAGGAGCACGTTTGCCACGATGACCCACCCCCAGCTCGGCGCCCAGATCAACAGCAGCGGGACCGGCACGCCCGCGAGCCAGCCGGCGACGAGCAACGGCTTGCGACCCACGCGATCGGCAAGAGTGCCCGACACGTAGTTCGTGACCGCCTTGACGACTCCGAAAGCGACGATGTACGTGAGGGCGGCGCTCGCCGCCTGGAGGCCAAAGACACGGGTGGCGATGAGGGGCAGCGTCGTGCGCTCCTGGCCCAGCGTCCCGCCCACGAGTGCCTGGACGGCCACGAGCAGCGCGAACTGCGCCAGGTTGGCGCGCACGCCCAGCCGGATCGTCGTCGTTGCGTCGAGCAGACGAGACTCGGCACCCGCAAGGGCCAGCCGATCCGGCGCCTCCTCAGGCGCCTCTCGCGCTTGCCGGCCGGCGCCCTCGAGCTCGGCGCTCATCGGCCTTTGACCAGCGCTCGACCGGCGGCCCGTGACCAGTCAGCAGGACCGCCCAGAAAGACGCGAGCGCTGCCGCCCGCCCGTTCGAGCAAGCTGGCGGCGCTCATCGCTCGCTCGCCGTGACCGCACATGACGCCGCCGACGTCGGAACGGAAGGCTGCGATCACGGGTCCGAGGCTGCCGAGTTCGACCAGCCGGGCGCCCGGCACGTGGCCGCCGACGAACTCGTCGGCCTGACGGACGTCGAGTACGAGATCCGTGAGGCGGGCCGGATCGGGGGTCAGCTCGGTGCGCGCCTCTCGTCGGCCTGCCGCGTGCCAGGCCTCCATTCCGCCTGAGAGCTCACCCGCGAGCCGCTCGTAGCCGATCTTGAGGCACTCGCGCACGAGCAGGTCGCGGTCCTGTGACGGGTCCAGCACGAAGACAAGCGGACGATTGGCATCGACCAGCCAGCCGAGCCAGGAGGCGAACGCGTCTCGCAGGGCGATCGAGAGGGCGCCCGGGATGTGGCCCGCGGCAAAGGTCTGCATCGGCCGCACGTCGACCAGCTCTGCGCCGGAGGCGACCTCGGCCTCCAGCCGGTCGACCGTCAGCGGGGCGAGAGTCGGTGGGCGCGTGCCGTAGACGCGAGGTCCCCGGCGATTGACCTCGCGCAGGCGCAGGAAGTAGCTCGGGTAGGAGCCCAGCCCACCGGTCAGGCGACGGACGAACGTCCCCTCGCTGGGCGCGGCGAGGAGCGGGTTGGTCGCGCGCTCGCGACCGATCGTGGTTGTCCGCTCGCCGCCGCCCGGCGCCGAGCAGAAGGAGCCAGCGCCGTGCGTCGGGTAGACGGCCAGGTCATCGGGCAGAGCCAGGACCCGCTCGTGGAGGGCGTGGTACAGCTGCCTGGCGAGCGCATCGGTCTGATCAGGGCTGATCAGGTCGGTGCGCGCCACCCCGCCAACGATCAGGGCGCCGCCGGTGAACAGCGCCAACGGCTGCGACCCGTCGAGCAGCAGATACGCGAGATGCTCGGGCGTGTGTCCCGGCGTGCCAATCGCCCGCAGGGTCAGATCGCCGACCGGCAGCTCCTCCGCGTCGTCCAGCCCTCGACAGCGCCAGGCATAGCGGCCGGCGCGCGGGACCAGGGCGACGCTGCCTGCGCGGGCGAGCTCTCTGCTGCCCGACACGAAGTCGGCGTGGAGATGGGTCTCGAGGCTGTACGCAAGCCGGAGGCGCCGGGTCTCGGCGAGACGCCGGTAGGGTCTGATGTCACGGGCGGGATCGACCGCGACTGCGCGTCCATCGCCCAGGTCGACCAGATACGAGGAGTTGCCGAGTCCCTCGTCTGTGATCGGGATGATCGTGACCAAATGACAGCTCCGGAAGTGAACGTCGGTGGTACGACCGAGGCGTCGGAGTATAGTTCGATTCCAAAGATGATTGGAACGATCGAATGACGACCACTCCACGCGGCACCAAGACCGCGCTCAACGAGCAGTTCGCCCGGATCGGCAAGGCCCTCGCCAGCCCGCGTCGGATCGAGCTCCTCGACGTGCTCGCCCAGGGTGAGCACAGCGTCGAGATGCTGGCCACCGCGGCCGACATGGGCGTGACGCTGGCATCTGCGCATCTCCAGGCCCTGCGCGCAGTGCACCTCGTCGAGGCACGCCGCGATGGGCCTCGCGTCCTCTACCGGCTGGCGGGCGACGACGTGTTCGAACTTCTGACGGCGGTGCGCGCGGTGGCTCGCGGTCGGCTGGCGGAGGTGGAGCAGGTCATGCGCAGCTACTTCGGACCACCCGGAGAGCTCGAGCCGATCGACCGCGACGAGCTCGTCCGCCGTGCTCGCGCCGGCGCCCTCGTCGTCCTCGATCTGCGACCGCCCGGCGAGTACGCCGCCGGGCACATCCCGGGCGCGGTCTCGATCCCGCTCGAGGAGCTCGAGACGCGCCTTGCCCAGCTGCCCTCCGACGCTGAGATCGCCGCCTACTGCCGTGGTCCCTACTGCGTCATGAGCCCCCAGGGCATCGCCTTACTGCGACAGCACGGCTATCGCGCCCGACGCCTCGAGGACGGCGTCGGCGAATGGCGCGCAGCGGGACTGCCTGTCGCCGTCGGATCGGAGCGCGGGTCGTGGGGCTGACGCCTGCCCGATCCCTGCAGGCGACCGAATGGCCGCGGCTCGGAGGAACGAAAGTGGCGCGAACAGCGCGGTCGCCAGCGTGGCCGGGATGATGACCCCCCGCAGGCCGTACCGATCGAACAGCCAGCCGAAGACGAGCGCCCCGAGGCCGCCTGCGCCCATCGCGGCCGCGCATAACACGCGGACGAACGCAGCAAGCATGGTGTCGGCCCGCTCGAAGTGGAAGGCCATCAGCGCGAAGTCCGCGAGACCGGCGGCAACGAGCATCGCGCCAGCCACGTACAACCACAGACGGCGCTGGTCTGGGCCAGTCCTTCGTGGCGAGGCTCGAGATTGGCGCTCGCCACGCTGGGCGACCGCGTCGTGTTGCAGGATTCCCGCACCAGGTGCGGGCGGGCCGGTTAGCGGCGATAAGTCCTGCGTCGGGCTGTGGTGGCGGTCGATCGCGCCCGGACGTCTGGGGAGCGATTTGCCAATTCACCCCCAGTGCAGTCGATCCGGCTGCCAGGCGCCGGTCAACGTACCGTCGAGGACCGGATCGAGGAACCGGTGCGCGGTCACCATCGCTGAGTCGAGAGTGCGTTCGGCAAGACCAGGCACGTCCCGCGCGACCCGCGCGTAGCCGGCCGCCCAACCCGGTGCCGGGGGCGCGCTCAGCGCGTGTGGGAGGCTGATCCCGCGCCGAGTGGCTTCTGCTGTCAAGGCCCTCCGGAGCCGTACCCCATCGGGCGACTGGGTGTGGGCGATGACCACCAGATCCGCGAGGTCTCGGTAGCGGGAGCTGGCCTGGGCGGGCCGGTCCGCCCGCGGATGGAGCTCGACGAGCGCGCAGACCTTGTCGGCGATGTGATCGGCGAGCGGGTAGACCCGGTAGCCGATGCTGGGGATCCCGGGAATACCGATCGGGACGAGCGGGGCGACCTCGTCAGGTTCGTCGGTCATCGCGACACCGACCACGACATCGACGTGGAAGCGGGCGAAGACCGTGGCTCCGAGGTAGGCGGTGACCGGGACGCGCAGCGTCGCCCGACCCTCCGTCAGGGGGCGACCGGGGTCGAGCGCGAAGCGGAAGAAGTCACCGAGGTCGAGGGCAGCAGCCGCGCGCAGCGCCGTCTCGGCCTCGTCGAGTCGCGCATCGGGCCGGAAAAGGTCCACGTCGAGCGTGTGGCGCGCCACCCCACCCAGCCGAGCAAGCAGCGCGGCGGCGCCCTTGAGGACCCACGCTTCGGGTTCGGTACTGAACAGCCGGGTGAGCAGTCGATCGTAGGCGACTTGACGCTGTAGGTCGGCCAGTTGCGTCCCGGGTCGCTCACGCGCCAGCTGTCGAAGTCTATCGGTGATCGCCTGGCGAAGCGCCGTGGGATCGGCATACCGGCGCTCGGTCATCACCCGCGTGCCTCGGCGAGGATTGTCTCGCGCTCTCCCGAGCCGGCACGACGCAGGAGTTCGTCAAGCAGCGCCAGTCCATCGCCACGGCCAAGCGCGAAGCGCTCCGCATAGGGCGCGACGGCTTCGGCGACGACGCGCGGGTAGTCCTGGATGCGCTCGAGCACCTCGCGGGTGATCTCCGCGACCGCGTCGGGGTCGACGTGGTCGGCGAGCAGCTGACTGATCATCACGCCAGCGCGCACCGTCGGCAGTCCGTCGACGAGGAGCCGCGCCTCCTGGGGGATCGTGCCCCGGTGGATCCTGACGTCCGTTCGTCGCGTCTGCCGTCGATACGGCAGGGTGAACTCGTGAACATCTGCCCGCAGATCGCCCACCCGATAGAGGCGCGCCGCGGAGGCGTGCGAAACCACCGCGACCTGTGGATCGTCGAGGCGCTGCCAGGCCGGGTGGACCGGATCTAGCTGGAGCCAAGCCGCCCGCAGGCCGAGATGGTCGGGGTCGGCACCACCCCGAACCCGGTACACGCCGTGAGCGACCCGCTCGACGAGCCCGGCCTCAACGAGCCTGGTCAGCGATCGCCAGGCGACCCCGGTCGCCGCAACTTGCTGTAGCGTGACGAGGCCCCACTGCGATTCGGCCAGATCGCGAAGGCGGGCGAGTGGGCTAGGCATGCTGCGAAGTATACCAGTATCGTCATACTATGCAGCATGTACATGCCACCTGGTAGATCACGCAGATCGTAGCCACTCCTGCCGCCCGCGCAGCTCTATCGCAAGCGGGAGCGGGACATTCAGGTCGGTCGCGGTGGTTTGACTCCTCTCGCCCCGACCATTTGTTCTATTTCCTGCGGCGAACCGACCCAGCGAATGGTCGCTGAGGCGCCATCGAGCGCAATCCACCCGGGACACTGAGTGGGGTGGCGCGAGATTCCCCATCTGGCCTACTGCGGATCACCACGTGAGCATGCCGTAGCCAGAAGGTTTGGAGGTCCGAGCGACCTGGCAGCCCTCTCGACCATTGGCACGTTCCTCGACCCGGTGTTCGAGGCGTACGCTGCTGGCGCTTGCGACCCGGCAAGGTTGCGGTGGTCAGACAGTTGAGCGAAGAGGCTTTCGACGCAGCGACTTCTCTTAGGCTCATCGCCGAGAGCCTGGGCCTCGTTGACCGTCTCGGGGCCGATCCCATCAGAGTGCGAGACGTGCGCCTCGCCGACCGGACGCTCGTCGTCGAGATCAATGTGCCGTCCGAGGACCCGATCGCGGTTCGGGGACACATCGCCGGCGCAATGGGAGCGCTCGCTGGGCTCGACGTCCCGACCCTCTTTCCAGTCCTTCACGTCCAGGCGTACGGCGTTCGGGCCTTCGCGCCGTCCGACGGGGAGGTCATGTGGATCGTGTCGTCGCCAGAGGCTGCGCGATTCGCGGGCGACGGCAAGCCGATAGAGTGGCTCGCCCACAGCATCGTGCAGGAGAACTCGGCCGCGTATCGCCGCTCGCAGGCTGACAGGCGCATCGGGCAGCTCGAGACGGCGCTTCGGGATCTGCTCGATCGGCACGGGACCGCGAATGCCGGGCCCGCATACCTTCCGTCGCTCTGGACGCAATCCCAGATCGGTGACAAGCAACGGCAGGCTCAGGCGGAAGGGAGAGATCCAACCGATTCTCGGGTGCTCGTGGACTACGCCTTCCTCCCCGAGCTCGGCAGCGCCATCGCCGATCACCTGGGTTGGTTCGACGATGGCTGCATCCCCGGACGAGTGGCCTTCGAACACGATCTCGCGGCGCTGAATAAGGTCCGTCGAAAGGTCGCGCACCACCGGGAAGTGACCGCTGCCGACCTGCGTGTCTGCGAGGCGGTAGCTGACTCAGTGCTCGGTCCCTTGTGCTTCGCGCACCCGGATCTCGCGGGCGATTTCCTGGTGGACAGGTGGGAGGCCCGGGTCGCTTCGATCTTCGCCGAGGCACAAGCCACCTTCGCATCGACCTGTGTCCCGGGACGAGAGGAGGTTCGGGAGCTGGAGCGTCGGATGGCTGCCACGCGGGCACTCGAGGTCCAGCTCGCTGCGGTCGAACACGCCCTTGATTCGATGGCCGCCCTTGTGGCGCCCGCCCAGCGTATCCAGCTTCAGGACGCCGGCGTCGCCGCGCTTGGCAGGTGGAAAGCAGCCTTGTCGGACATGGTGTTGCTGGCGCGCAGGCTCGATCTAACGGCAGAGGAGGCTGAGGCGGGTCGGGTTGCCTACGAGGCAGCCCTGGCGGACGTCGACGTGATCCGACGCCGGATCCAGGCCATCCGGGTGGGATTACCTCGGGGAGAATAGGACTGTCGGGTGTGTCGAGTAGATCACTTGGGCGGCCATGCGTAGTTGCACTTATTGCACTTGTGCTGCTAGGCTACTCAGCCAGCAGCCGAGGTGACCGACCGTGACCCTGACCCTAGACCGTGAGCCGATCGCCGCTCGCAAGGATGACCGCGATGCGCTCCGCGCGGTGGAAGCGCTGACCAAGTCGGTTGCCGGGTGCCAGCTGACCGCTGGCGGTACCACGGTCGAGCTGCCCGACGCGCTTCGGGTCGTGCTCGAGCTTGCCTCTCGCGAGCTCCTGCGGGGCAACCGGGTGTCGCTGCTTCCCGTCGAGCGCATGCTCACGACCCGCCAAGCCGCGGAGCTGCTCAACGTCTCTCGGCCGTACCTCATCCGGCTGCTCGAGGCTGGGCGGATCCCGTATGAGATGGTGGGGACCCATCGGCGCATCCCGATCGAGGACGCTCTTCGCTTCCGCGCAGAGCGCAGCGCCCACCGACGCCGCGTGTTCCGAGACCTGAGCCAGGAGGCGGACGAGCTCGGCATCTACGAGGAGTGACGCTTGGCCTACGTCGCTCTCCTGGACGCCGACGTCCTCCATCCGTACATCAGCGTCGATCTCCTCCTGCGCCTGGCCGAGCGTCGCATGTTCCGACCGGCCTGGAGCGAGGAGATCCTGGCGGAGGTTCGCGACAGCCTCGTTCGCCGCGGGATCGACGCTGCGAAGGTCGACCGACGACTCGACAAGATGCGCGAGGCCTTCCCCGAGGCGATGACCTCGGAGATCGGTCGGTTCCTGTCCGCGGTTCCGACATCGGTGGACCCGGGCGACCGGCACGTGGTCGCCGCAGCGCTGGCGGCTCGCGCGGAGGCGATCGTCACCCGGAATGTAGCCGATTTCGCTCCGCCCGACCTGTTCGAACTTGGCATCGAGGTCCAATCGCTCGACGCGTTCCTGGTGAATCAGTGGACGCTCGATCCCGAGGTCGTCGGCGACGCCTTCCGCGAGATGGAGGAGGACCGCGCGCGTCCGCCGAGAACCCTGGCCGAGATCCTGGATGCACTGGCGGCTCTCGCGCCGAGCTTCGTGGAAGCTGTCCGGGCGTCAGCGGCCGGCTGAGACTGGGCGCTTCGAAAGGCGAGGGGACACTCCAACGTCATGCTGACGGGTGACTTCCAGGGCGTATGGTGGCTCCCCGAGAGTCCTGAGCACACCGTCCCCGGCACTCTCACGCTTGCCCAGGAGGCGCGGCCGAAGCTGGTCGTGATCGGCTCGATCGACCCGAACCTGAACCTGCCGGCGAGCATCGGCACCGTCTTTGGCCACACGCGCGACCTGCCCCTTGTCTTGGGCAGAACTGCCGCCGGCCAGTCGGTCACCCTGGCCGATGCGCGGTTCGCGCTCCGGCAGATGCACATCGAGGACGCGGAGTCGGCGATTTTCGAACTAGTCGGTAGGGCTGCGTACGTCGGGGCTCATCTCGATCCCCACCGTACGACGTTCTCCGAGCTCGACCTCGCCATTGAGCGCCTGACCGATTGGCGCGACGCGAGTCCGTTTGGACTCAGCCTAACTCCGTCCCGCGAGACGCCGAAACGCCTTGTCGTCTCGGGGGAGGTGCCAGAGTCAGTGCACGCGAATCTCGACGGGGGCGAGCTGGTAGCTCGCGCGAGCCTGTCGACGTCCGGCGATTTCCATCGGCAGGCAAGTCTGTCCCTCGACACCTCGCTGCGCCTCCGACTCGATCACGGGCTGAAGACCGCCGATTGGCTCGAGGCGTATGGGGGCCCGCTTCAGCGACTCGTGGCACTCGCAACGGGTCGAGCGATCGAGATCGAGCGCATGGAGCTGTCGGAGCCGAGCGCTGATTTGCGCTGCGAGATTGTCTGGCCCAGGAAGCTGCGTGCGTCAGAGCCGGAGCGACGCCTGTTGCCCGACGAGCTCCTGTTCACCGCCACTGACCTCGGCGACCGGATCTCGGAGCACCTGTCGGCCTGGCTGTCCGCCTCCCGTCGGCTCGAGCCTGTGATGAACATGTTCTTCGCGACGCGATACGCGGACACGATGTTCGAAGAGGATCGCTTCCAGAACCTGGTCCAAGCGGCTGAGGCATACCACCGCCGCATCGCGGGAGCCCGCCCGGACCAGGCCGCGCACGACGAGCGCACCGCCGCCGTCCTCGCGGCCGTTCCGGAAGCGCATCGCGAGTGGCTCGGGGAAGTCCTCGAGACCGCCAAGGAGTACCGGCTGTCGGACCGCTTCGAGGCTCTGCTGGAACTCCACGACTGGATGCGAGGCGATGTCGTGCCACGGAACGTCCACCGGTGGGCGGGGCGGGTAGCGATGGCGCGCAACTACCGCGCCCATCAGGACCCGGGGGCGCAGCCGATCGGAACGACCGTCCACGAACTCGTGGGACTGACCCGGCGTCTGACCGTCTTGATCGAAGCCTGTCTGCTCCACGAAATCGGCTTCGAGGAGGAGCGGATCCGCGAGATGGTGCGGCGAGCGAGCCCGGCGTACCGACTCCTGAAGCTCAACCCGACCTTGTAGACGCCTCGCGTGTGGACCGGACTCCCGACTCCTGTGCGCTGTGGAAACGGCCGCCGACGTGGGGTAAACCCTCGCCATTGGCGTGCGTCAGCGATCGCGCGCGCTCGAGTGCATTCGGAACGACATCGAGAAGCTGATCGGCATTCATTTCGATGCTCTCTGGCTGCTGTGCCACCCGCGAGCCTGTGCGGCCAGATGTCTCTCGCTCTAGCGAGAGGTTTCAGGCATACGCGCGAAGGGTTGGGATTGGCCGAAACCGATCGGAAGTCGCCCGCCGCCCTCCGGAAGGCGCGCGGGCCAACTCAGCGAGTCTGGCCTCGACCCCAAGGTGTCGACGCCGGTTGACCGATGAAAACGTCAAGTGCCTTTGCCGACCGGAGCGGCGGGCGTATCGTCGGCCCGGACGCGGTCGACCCCGTGGCGAAGCGCGGAGCGTGGGGTTGAGCTCCGCCGCGCAGCCGGCCTCTGGCCATTGAGTCGCACCCCGTTGGCGGCGGCCGCGTCCGCCCCTGTCCGCGCCTGCACGAACACGATGTAGGCCGCCTCGACCTCCTGCAGCGCGCAGCGCTCGGTGGCGGGATCGGGGCGGCGGGAGGCGCCACGCTCGAAGCGGCCCCGGCGGTCGGGAGAGCCGGCCGCCCGCTCGAGCTCGCGCACCTTGCGCGCCACTCGGCCCTTCGACGGCCAGCGGTAGTCGGTCTCGTCGTGGAGCAGGTGCCAGGCCAGGACCGCGAGCTTGCGGGCGACCGCGACGGCGGCGATGCCGGGTCCGCGCCGCGCCGCCACCCGGGCATGGAAGGCCCGCAGGGGACCGGGCGTGCGGATGGCCGCATGGGCGGCCTCGACGAGGAGCGAGCGGGCATACCCCTGACCGGCCCGGCTGATGTGCCCGATATGCGCCGGGCGGCCGCCAGACTGGCGGACGCGGGGATCCAGGCCGAGGTAGCTGACGAGCTTGTTCGGGCGAGGGAACCGAGCGATGTCCCGATCGCGGCCAGCAGCCCGAGCGAGGCCACGGGTCCGATGCCCGGGATCGTGAGCAGCCGCCGGACCCGGAGATCGTCGATCACCATCCCCGCGAGCCCAGCTTCCGCGCGGCGGATCTCGGCCTCGATGCCGGTGAGGAGCCGAAGCGCGGCGTCGACCTGCTCGCGCTCGTCGGCCGGCAACTCGACCGAGACCAGCCAGCGCAGCCCCTGCACCCCGAACGGGTCGCTCCAGGGCGAGCTGCGCAGGTTGCGGGCGAGGATCGCGCTGATCCGGTTGCGCAGCCGCCGCCGCTGATCGACGAGGGCGGCCCGGCCGGCCAGCCGCCGCCGGAGCGCCTGGGTCGACTGGTCGGGCTGCCACACCTCGGGCAGGTAGTCGGCCGCGAGGAGCTCGGCGAGGGTGGCCGCGTCGATCGTGTCGGTCTTGGTCTTGGCGTCGGCGATGGCCCGGGTCCGGATGGGGTTCGAGACCACGACGCGCCCGGCATGGGCCGCCAGGAGCTCGGCGATGGCCCAGGTGTTGGTCGTGGCCTCGAGGACGACCTGGTCGTCGGGCCCGAGGCTCGCGGCGAAGGCCCGCAGCCCCTCGGGCGAGGTGGCGATGCGACCGGCCGGGCGCGCGTGGCCGCCCGCCTCGATGACCGCCACCTCGGCGAACGACTTGCCGACGTCGAGTCCGATCGTGCGCACGGGTCCCTCCTGTTGGTGGGACACCCACGGGCGACACGACATATACCGATCCGCGCTCGCAGCGCACCCGGGTGGGTCGCAGGGGCAGGCCAGGTAACACTCCGGACTCGTGGTCCATCAACCGGACGGCCTGCCCGTCTCTGGTGTCCCCATCCGCCCCTGTCCCGGTCGAAGGACCATACCCCCGACCGGGCAGGGCCGGACCCGTCTTTCATAGCCGGTAAAACTGAACACTCCGCGCCGGCCGAAACCTGAACACCTCCCGCCTCGTTCAGGTTCGGATGGCACCCTCGGGCCAGCACTGTCAGGAGCCGGCACCGAGGGGGAAGGGAGTGTATCGAGTGGAGGACTGGGCCGAGGTCCAGCGGCTGTTCCATCGCGAGGGGTTGACGAAGGCCGCCATCGCGCGGCGCCTGGGCATGAGCCGCACGACCGTCATCCGCCTGCTGCGCCTGCACGAGCCACCGCGCTACGTGCGTCCGCCGGCGGGCTCCGCGCTCGACCCGTATCGCGCCGAGATCCGCGCGCTCCTGGCGGCCGACCCGGCGGCCCCGGCCACGGTCATCTGCGAGCGTCTTCGGCGCTCCGGATACGCGGGCGGGATCACGGTCCTGAAGGAACACCTCGCGCACGTCCGCCCCGAGTTCGCCGCGGCGCGGGCCTTCCAGCGCACGAGCTACCTGGCCGGCGAGATCGTGCAGCTCGACTGGTGGCACACGGGGGTGCAGATCCCGGTGGGCCGGGGCGTCACCCACGAGGCGTTCGGCCTCGTGGCGACGCTGCCCCACTCGGGCGCGCACGCCTGCGGCTTCACCCTGGGGCGCACGGTGGGCGACTGCCTGGCCGCGCTGCTGGGCTGCCTCGAGCGCCTGGGCGGGGTGGCGGAGAAGGCCGTCTGCGACAACGACGCCTCGATCGTGGCGACCAGAGAGGGTGGCCGGGCGCGGCTCCATCCGGAGGTCGCCGCCCTCTTCGGCGAGCTGCACCTGGCGGCGGTCGTCCTGCGTCCCCGCCGGCCCACTTCCAAGGGCCAGGTGGAGCGCACGATCGACTACCTCGAGACGAGCTTCCTGCCCCTCCGAACCTTCACCTCGCTCGCCGACCTGCAGGCCCAGCACGACGCCTGGGCGGCCGAGGTCGCGTATCGGCGGGTCCTGCGCCGCACCGGCCTCCGGGTGGCCGAGCGCTGGGCGGCCGAGCGGCGCTACCTGCACCCGCTGCCGGCGGTCCTGCCCGACGTCGCGCTGCACCTCGAGGCCCGCGCCGGCAAGGACGCCTTCGTGCGGGTGCTGGGCGCCGACTACTCGGTGCCGCCGGCCTTCGTCGGCCGCCGCCTCTCGGTGGCCGTCAGTCCCAGCCGGGTGCGCATCAGCTGCGAGGGGATGGAGATCGCCCGGCATCGGCGCAGCTTCGTGCCCGCCGACGTCGTCCTCGACCCGGCCCACGGGCGAGCCATCCGCCTGGCGCGCGAGGCCCGTGACCGCCGGGAGGCCGGCGATCCCGAGCTGCCGGCGGTCGACCTGCGCCGCTACGACGCGCTCTTCGAGGTGCCCGCATGAGCACGCCGGCGTCCGAGCTCGCCTATCTCGCCCGGGCGCTCAAGGCGCCCCGCATCAGGAGCGTCTCGGCCAGGCTCGCGGCGCGCGCCCGCGACGAGGGCTGGGACTACGAGGCATATCTCGCGGCCGTGCTGCAAGAGGAGGTCAGCGCCCGCGACGGCCACGGCGGGCAGGCCCGCGTCAAGGCGGCCCGCTTCCCGGCCGTCAAGACGCTCGACGACTTCGACTTCACGGTGCAGACGAGCGTCAGCCGCCAGGCCATCGCGCACCTCGCCCAGCTCGACTTCCTCGCCGAGGCGCAGAACGTCGTGTTCCTGGGACCGCCGGGCACCGGCAAGACGCATCTCTCGATCGCGCTCGGCGTGCAGGCGGCGCGACGGGGGCACCGCGTGGCGTTCGCCACGGCGCACCAGTGGGTGAACCGCCTGGGGGCGGCCAAGCGGGCCGGCCGGCTCGACGAGGAGCTCGAGCGGCTCACGCGGATCCCCCTCCTCATCGTCGACGAGGTGGGTTACATCCCTTTCGATCCCGAGGCGGCAGCCCTCTTCTTCGACCTCATCAGCTCGCGCTACGAGCGCCGCTCGCTGATCGTGTCGAGCAACAAGACGTTCTCGGCGTGGGCCGAGATCTTCGGTGACCCCGTGGCCGTCGCCGCGATGGTCGACCGCCTCGTCCACCACGCGGAGGTGATCGTCCTCAAGGGCGAGAGCTACCGCCTGCGGGGCAAGCGGGAGGAGGTGCTGTCGGGCGCCAAGGAGCACTGAGGGGTGTACAGGTTTCGACCGGCGCTATCTGTTCAGGTTTCGGGCGACGTTGACACCCAAGCAACGACCAGAACGCCCAGCCCGATGGCTGCGCCGAGGGTCAACAGGGCAGCGAGAGTCTCGTTGCCCTGCCGCTTCTTGCGCGCGGCCAGGGTCACGGCCTCGACGACCAGCTGCACCTC
Source organism: Chloroflexota bacterium (assembly GCA_021786915.1). Next base: position 2,010 of record JAJYMP010000297.1, on the reverse strand, counting down.
GCCGCGCTGCAACGGAGGCAACAGTGCCAAGACGGCCGACTCTATGAGGCGTCCGTCGGGGGTCCCGAGCCAATCGGTCAGCCGGATCTCCTGGAACTCGAGATCAGCCAAGAGAGTCGCCGCTAACCGCTCTGAGGCGGCTGCTGGCGTCTCGTAGGGGAAGCCGAGCACGGGCGCATACGGATAGGGCCGTACCACCCTCCGCAGCACGCCCGCGAGCTTGTCGGTCTCGGTCATCAGATCCTCGCTCTTCTGTGTCCGCTACGGCTTCGCGCGCCGTGGCCCGTACGGGCTCTGGTTCGTCGGACGCAGCGAGATCCCCTGCTCACTGGCCTTGCTCCGCACGCCCCCTTCAGTCCTGCCCAGATGCAGACCGATCACTCGCGTGGGAGTGTTCTTCGCCGCGAGATCGCGGAGCTGCCGAACCTCCTGCGGTGACCAGCTGCGACCCACGCTCGAGGTCGACTTCGCCATAGGTAACCCTCCATCACGCCCGCTGGCTAGCAGTCGGGCAGCTCCAGCAGGTTGTCCTTCGTGGTGGTGTCCCGATCCGTCCGCAGGTACTTGTCCGCGCAGCGCTCGCAGCGGTTGACGACCCGCACCGTCGCCCGCTGGCCGTCCGCGGACGTCCAGTAGCTCTCCCGGCCCGACTCGATGTTCACGATCGCCGTCGCCTTCGAGACCTTCCCGCCCTCGGCAAGGCACAACCCTGCAATGTGGCGATGCGACCCTCCCACGTACGTCGTCTGCTTCTCGGTCCTGATGACTCGATGGTCGCCCACGGTCTTCTCCCCTGTGATCCCGGTCGCCAGCTACTGGTGCCAAAGGATTCCTAGCACAACGATATGTGCGTGTCCAGCACATCCGCCCCGATGGGAGGACGTATGCTACGGACCGATGGATGCGTACTACCGCGAGTTCGGCGCACGCGTGCGGAGCGCGCGAGGCGGCCGGAGTCAGGCAGAGCTGGCAGCAGCGACGGGGATGACACGTGCCGCGATTGCGAACATCGAGCTGGGACGCCATCGCGTGACCCTGGACGTGCTCGACCGCATCGCGCGGGCTCTGCGGGTCGATCCGGCGTCGTTGCTACCGACTGTGGCCGCCGGTTCTGAACCTCTGCAGGGAGAGCGGTTGTCACGAGCAGATCGGCGTGCACTTGATCTCGTGCTTGCCCGAGCAGGGATGACTGCCAGGGAGAGCGATGGCCAAGGCTGAGGCAGCTGCAGCTCGCGTTCGCCAAGAGGCAGGAGTACTAGACGAAAGCCTCATCGACGTCGAGTCGATCGCTCGCGGGCTAGGCGCTGAAGTCATCCGCGAACGTCTCGGTGGCGACGTCTCGGGGCTCCTCGTCCGCCAGGAAGGCAGGGTCATCATCGGGGTCAACGAGTCGCACGCGCCTGCCCGCCAGCGCTTCACCATCGCGCATGAACTCGGCCACTTCGTGCTCCACGAAGGCCGCCCGCTCGTGGTGGACCGCGCGCGGATCAACCTGAGGGACTCGCGCTCGAGTCTTGCGACTGATCTTGAGGAGATCGAGGCGAACTCCTTTGCGGCTGAGCTCTTGATGCCACGAACGCAGGTGCTGCGCACGTTCCGTGGCCTTGCAGACGCCGGGGCCATCTCGCACGAACGTGTGATCCGGGATCTGGCCCACGGCTTCGGTGTCAGCGATCAGGCGATGGAGTACCGACTGGTGCATCTGGGCCTGCTCCGCTCCACCTGACCGCTGAACCGGCCTACCCAGCGACGGCCCACCTGCACAGGTGCGCCCTGTATTCGCCGATCGCGCACGCGTGAACGAGTTCCAGCCACGGCAGCGACATCGAGCCAAGGACAGGCGCGGTGGGTTTCCGAGGGACGCACGCCGGACCTCGTGGATGTCAAGCAGACTGGAGCCACTCGGCTCGTCCGGTCAGCTCGATCTTGAGCCGCATCGCAGCCGGGACATTCAGGTCGGTCGCGGTGGTGCGACTCCTCTCGCCCCGACCATAACCACCTCATCGGCCC
>JAJYMP010000420.1 GCA_021786915.1 Chloroflexota bacterium | reverse complement strand
GTGGCGCCTTGCTCTACAGTCAACGCACTTCCTCTTTCGGCTGGGCTCGTGTTGAGCTGCGGCCAAGCCGACTGAGGAGGTTTTACATATCTACACCCAAAACCTGGTTTGTGAACAGAATCACAAACTCAACTTGTCAACCGGTCAATGAAACACGCCCACCTTGCGCCGAGTTATTGGCGACGCCGCCTTCGACGTAGCGGACCTGTGGACGTTCACCAAGGGCCGCGGCCTCGTGCCCGTCTTCGCGCCGACCACCGAGGTCAAGCCACCTGGGCTGTCAGAGGACGCCGTCGCGGCCGGCATGCACCTCGACGCCGACCATCGGCCCGTGTGCGCCGACGGCCGGCCGCTCGCCTCTCGCGGCCACGCGCGCACCGGCGTCCGCACATGGGCCTGCCCGCTCCAGAACAAAAACAGCCCGCCATGCCCTTCGCCGTGCGCCAAGGCCCGAAAGACCGTGACCGTCAACTTCCGAGGCAGCCGCTACGACGACATCGGCCTTCCTTATCGATCCGACGCCTGGAGCGCCGTCTATAACCTGCGCACCGGCGTCGAGCGCGCCTTCAGCGTCTGGACCAGCCAGGCCGTCAAGAAGGCACGCCACCGCCGACCCTACCTCTGGTTCGGCCGCCTCGTCCTCGCGGCCATCGTCGGTCATCTGAACACTTGGCTCCGTCAACCCTGACCTGATTGTCTATCACGGGCCAAAAGCGCCAGGTGGTTCGGAGCAAGAGCGCCACGTGTTTCGGATGAACGGCGCCAGGTGTTTCGGGCAAAGGCGCCAGGCATTTCGGCGTAAGGCGCCGCCTGTTTCGGCCTAAGGCGCCACCAGTTTCAGGCAACGGCGCCGGCTGTTTCGGCCCAAGGGCGCCGCCGGCCTGGCACCCCGGGTGGACGGAGGATCCCACGCAGCGGACAGTAATCGCCCTCCGTCGAGGTCTCTCGACGGAAAGGATGGGCGATCGTGCCGCACTGGAGGGTCCCCGTGCGCCAGATCCGTGACGTTCTCCGCCTTCACCACGAACTGCACCTGAGTGCGCGTGGCATCGCCCGCAGCCTTGGCATGCACCCGAAGACGGTCAAGCGGCTGCTCGACCGTGCCCAGAGCGCCTCCCTCGGCTGGCCGCTGCCCGAGGGCCTGTCGGAGGCCGCGCTGGAGGAGATCCTCTACCCGACGCCGCCGTCGGCCAGCGCTCCCCGCCCCGAGCCCGACGTCCGCAACATCCACCTGGAACTGCGACAGCGCGGCGTGACGCTCGAGCTCCTCTGGCTCGAATACCGCAAGGACCACCCCGATGGCCTGGGCTACACCCAGTACTGCGCGCGCTACAAGGCGTTCACCAAGTCCCTCGACCTGACCATGCGCAGGGTCCACCCGGCGGGCCAAGCCGTCGAGATCGACTACTCCGGCATGAAGGTGGCGTACAAGGACCGGACGACGGGCGAGGTCCATGAGGCCGAGGTGTTCGTCGCAAGCCTGAGCGCGAGCGGCTACATCTTCGCCGAGCCCTCCCACAGTCAGGGCGAGAAGGACTTTCTCGCCTCCCAGGCGCGGATGTTTGCCGCCTTTCAGGGTGTGAGTCGGACCGTGATCCTCGACAACCTGAAGTCGGGCGTCACCCGGCCCGACCGCTACGAGCCCGGCATCCCCCGCATCTACCGGGAGTTCGCCGACCACTATGGGACGGCGCTTCTGCCCGGCAGAATATACCATCCTCAAGACAAGGGTCAGGCCGAAAGCTCCGTGCACCAGGTGGAGCGCTGGGTGCTGGCGCCTCTGCGAAAGTGCGTCTTCTTCAGCGTCGAGGACATCCGCGTGGCCATGCAGCCCCTTCTGGACGAGTTCAACAGCCGACCCCTGCAAGCTCTTTCGCTGTCGCGTCGCGATCTGTACGAGCGACTCGACCGGCCGGCCCTGCGCCCTCTGCCCAAGGAACCGTTCGTCTTCGCCACCTGGTACCCCGAGCAGACCGTCGGCCGCGACTACCACGTTCGCGTCGAGGGCCGCTACTACAGCGTTCCGAGCTTCCTCTACGGCGAGAAGGTCGAGACGCGGGTGGCCGAGCGCACGGTGGAGATCTTCCACCGCGGCGAGCGCGTCTCCAGCCACAAGCGCCTTCGCGCCGACGACGTGAAGCGTGTCTCGACCGAGATCGCCCACATGCCGCCCAAGCACCGTGCCCAGGCGGAGTTGAACCAGTGGGACCAGGACCGCTTCCTGCGCTGGGCAGACAACCTCGGTCCGAACACCCGCGCCCTGATCGAGGGGGTGTTCGACCGACGCACGATGCCCGAGCAGGCGTATGGCACCTGCCAGGGGATCCTGCATGGCGCCTCGCGCGTTGCCGTCGCTGAAGCTGAGGAGGCCGCCAAGAGGTGCGTCGAGGCAGGCACGTTCACCGCTCGCGCCTATCGCGGCGTCCTCAAGGAGTTGGCCGCGGCCACCGCGCCGGAGAGTGGCGACGAGCCCGCCCCGGTCGAGCACGAGAACGTGCGCGGCCCAGGCTACTACGGAGGGGAGTGAGGGAGACAATGCTGCACAACCCGACCCTGGAGCGCCTTCGCCAGCTGGGCCTTTCCGGCATGGCCCTGGCACTCGAGGAGCAGGTCCAGTCGCCGAGAGCTTACGAGTCGCAGGGCTTCGACGAACGCCTTGCCATGCTGGTGGACGCCGAGTGGTCGTACCGCACCCACCGCCTGTTCGAACGGCGCCTTAAGGACGCGCACCTTCGCTGGAGCCAGGCGACGATGGAGGATCTGGATCTTCGCACGCCCAGGGGCCTGGACCGGCAAGTGGTGCGGATGCTGTCCACGGATCGTTGGATCAACGACCATCTGTGCGTCCTGGTCTCGGGCCCGACCGGCGTCGGTAAGAGCTATATCGTGAGCGCACTCGCGCAGATGGCCGTGCGCCACGGCCACACAGCCCGCTACTACCGGATGAGTCGGCTGTTCGACGAGTTGTCGAGTGCCAAGGGTAGCCCAGGGACGTGGACGCGGGCGCTGCGGGCCCTGTCCAGGTGCGAGCTCCTGGCACTCGATGACTTCGGTCTGGCACCGGTCACGGCGCCGCAGGCACGCGATCTGCTGGAGGTGATCGACGACCGCGTCCAGAGTCGGTCCACCGTCGTGGCCAGCCAGTTGCCGGTCGAGAAGTGGCACGCGGCCATCCAGGATCCGACCCTGGCTGACGCCATCTTGGACCGGCTGGTCCACGGGGCCTACCGTCTGGTGCTGAACGGGGAGTCCATGCGCAAGGCGAAGGCGCCTGGCGGTGAAGGTGCGGCGGTGGCCGGCGAAGGGGAGGCGTGACTGTGGCGTTTGTGCGTTGGCGAAAGAACTGCGCCGAGCTTCTGGCTACGCGTTACGAGGGCGGCAAGAGCCGGCAGGTGCTGCTTTTGAACCTGGAGCACCCCTACGTCACCGAGTATCAGCGGCGGCAGGTGCGCCAACGGTTCCCCGACGTACGCGTGGACTGGGACAGGGTGGTGGAGGCCTTAGCGCGCGGACCGCAGACCGACCGGCCCCCATCCCCGATACGGATCACGTGGGCGCGAGTCGATCAGGTGCTGCGCGACCTCAAGGACCTGGCGCTGAGCCAGGGCCGCACGGTGGACGCCAAGGTGCTGACCGACGCCGCCGACACGATCACCTGGTGGAGGCTACGGGGAGATCTGCCGGACAACCCCTCCCAGACGCCCCAAGTGACATCAGGTGACCGCCGACCGGGCTGACCAGCGGTGGCGACGGCGCAAGGGATGGGCGCGGTCGCCGCCGGCGGGCGACGGTCGCGTCGCTACGCGACGACTGGGAGGGCG
>JAJYMP010000246.1 GCA_021786915.1 Chloroflexota bacterium | reverse complement strand
GCGGTTCTCGCGCGGGACGCCGCGCGATCCCCGGGCACGCGTGCCATGCGTTGGCTGCTCGCGGGCGCCTACGTCGTGGTCCTCTGCTGGCCGCTGGGCGCCTCGGTCGGCGTCAACCCGGAGGCCCTCGTCGTCCTGGCCGCCCCGTTCGTGCTGCTTCGATGGGGGCCATTCAGCCTGCTGGGGCCCTCCACGGGCGAACCCCGTTCGGCCGCCACCGGCTGATGCGCGGGCCGGCCTCGGGCAAGAGCAGCGGTACCAGCGCCACGAGGAGGGTCAGGTTGCAGAGCGCCAGGAGCGGGATCGCCAGCGTCGCCGCGACCGGCGCCGTCCGGCGTCGGTCGGTCAGGCCTCCCCAGGTGACGATCGCCGAGCTGCCTCCCGGTCGACGGCGGCGCGGACGGCGACCGGGCCCGGCTCCGCACGGCGCTGCCCAGCCAGGTGTCGTCGACGTGCCTCCGGCAGGGCGCCGAGGAGGACGGCTGCACCGATCACCCATACCTCGGGCAGGGCGACCATGGCAGCCAGCGAGACGGTCCACGGGCGGTTGGCTCGAGCGCCCCAGGCGACGATCACCGCTCCCGCCAGCACGCGGAGCGCCAGCGGCGCGTCGATCAGGAGCGGCGCCGTCACGGTCACCCTCGTGCTGGACGACAGGACGCCGAACCACTCGGGCCACCAGGCCGGCACGAGCACCAGTGAACCCAGGGCCAGCGCGCCCGTGACCCCGAGCGCGGTCGCGAGCGATCGCCACTCACGGCGGACGGCGAACCACAGCAGCCCCACGCCGGGGGACACCTTGGAGAGCACTACCAGCGACCAGCTGGCCGGGTAGCGGAACCCGAGCGCGATGGCGGTGGCGAGCAGGATGTGGATGTTGCCCGTCCCCACGTCCGCGAACACGGGTGGCAGCGCCAGGACCGCGAATGCCCACGGACCCGCCAGGTACAGAAGACACGCGACGTCGGCCGCCATCAGGAGCAGCCGCACGAGGGCAAACGGCAGCGCGTGGAACGGCAGCACCAGAAGGGCGATCACCGGGCTGTAGAGGAACGCATCCTCGTACCCCAGGTCGGCCCCGTAGGGATGCCCCGGCGTGAAGGCCCAGTAGGCGTGCACGTCGGCGGACGGCGCGTAGAGCACCGTCCAGGCCAGCGCGATCACGCCGAGGACCGAGAGTCCATCGCGAACGGCGCGAACCCGCAGCGGTGTCGCGACACGCGCGATCACGTCTGTCGGCACCATCGCCCGTCGTTCGTTGCCCACCTCGCCACAGAGCGTATCCACCTCGGGCAAGCATCGGCTGCGCCCCGATGGTCCGGCCCGGCAGCGGACCATGGGGATTGCCACCGCCCGCGTGGAGCCGTCCCCGTTACTCCGAAACCACCGCCGGGCTCGGTCGCAGCGCTCGCGCCGGACGAGATCGACGCCATTCCCATGCCCAACGCACCCAGCGCGGCGGCGCCGCCGAGCGCCGTTGGCACGACCGCCATGACGTGCGCGAGCACCGCGAGTGAGAACGCCTCGGAGGCCGGCCCGCCCAACGCCGTCGCCGTGCCCGCCGCCGCCGGTTCGAACGGGCCGAGACCCTCGTGCGACGCCTGCGCCAATAGCACCGAGGGACCATGGCACCGCCTCTCGCGACATTGCGGGACCCGCCACGGCGCGATGGTGTCGAGGGTGTCGACGGTGCGCGCGCCGAGCGTGCGCCGCTATGATGGCCCCGCATGACAGACGTCAAGCCTGAGTTGCCGGATCCCCCCGCGTGCCCGCTGCTGGGGCTGGTGGCCGACCCCGCGACGCATTTCAGCTTCCCGCACGCGGGCCACCGCTGCCGGGCCACACGGACGCCGTCGACGATCGCGCTGCCGCACCAGACGCGGTACTGCCTGGCCGCCGAATTCGAGCGCTGCGACCGCTACCCGGCGCGGGCGGGCCGGCAGACGGACGACGCGGTGCCCGCGGCGTCGGCTGCCGGGGTTACCGGCACGCTGGCGGCGCTCGACGCGGCCGCCCAGGATGCCGACACACCTGCCAGCGCGTCCACGGCGTTTCCCAGGACCCCGGATTGGCCCCCCGCCGCACCTGTCTCTCACGTGACGCCCCCCGTCGACGTGACTGAGCCCCCGCCCGACTCGCCTGAGGCTCCCGGCGATGAGGTCCCGCCCGGTACGGCCGCCGAGTCCGACGACATTCCCGCCGCGGCCGACCAAGGTCCGGCGAGACGCGACGGGACCACAGCGCCCGAGCTGGGCCTCACCGCGGCTGACGCGGCCTCGTCCAATCCCGACGGGGCCCCCGATGCGCCCGCCCCGCGCGCGTCCTGGACGCTCTACCCGCCCAGCCCCGACTCCGGGGGCACCGTCCGCCCCCGCGCCCCCCGGACCTGGCGCCAGACGTCGGCCGGGCCGGTGTGGTCCGAGACGGCCGCCGCCACCCCCACCAGCTCCGTGACCGCGCGCGCCGTTCGCCTGGTCCGGGGCATTGCCGTGATCGTGGTGCTGCTGCTCATCCTGTTCGTCGGCGCGTACCTGGCCGCGGGCAGCCGCATCGGCCTGGGCGGAAGCGGCCCGTCCCCGTCGGGCAGCGCCGCCGCCGTGCCGGCGTCGGCGGCGAGCACCGGCCTCGCGTCTGGCGCCACCAGCGCCGCCGTGGCCTCGCCCGCACCGGCCCAGTCCGCGGCCGCGGCGGCCGCGTCGCCCGGGCCGTCGGCATCTCCCGCCCCCGCGCATACCCCGCGCACGACGTCGATCGTCCACGTCGTTCGCTCGGGCGAGACCCTGCAGGGCATCGCCACCGCGTACGGCGTCACGGTCCAGCAGATCGTGACGACCAACAAGCTCAAGGATCCGAACGTGATCGTGGCCGGGGAGCGGCTGGTGATCCCCACACCGTCGAAGGCGCCGTAGCGCGGAAGGCCGCGGAGCGATCGCGGCCTGACGGCGGAACCGCGCGCTCGGGCGGGCAGCCCGCGCCCGGTCGCCACAAGTCGTGCCCCAATTTCCGCATCCATCGAGTACCACTGTCTATTGCGTCCGGGAGTAGGATGGGGCGGGTTGCGAGCACCACCGCGCCGTGTGGTCGCGTGGGCGTTCGCAGCGCAGGCGTTACGGGCCATCGCGCAGGCGTTACGGGCCATCCGCCCCGACCATCGGCCACGGGTGCGCGCCCCTGCGGGCGCAGGAGGACGTCAATGAAGGTGCTGGAGCGACTCGGCGGCGCGGTCGTGGCGGGCGCGCTGCTCACCGCCCTTGCGGCTCCGGCCGTGCTCGGCTACGCCGGCCAGGTGACCGGGCAGGTCAGCGTCTCGGGTCCCTCGGGGACCATCGTCTGCAACACGCCGGTCACCGTCTCGGCGACCGTCCTGGACGTCAACGGCAAGCCGTTCGACAACACGCCGGTGACCTGGTCGTTCGCCTCGGGCACCGCGAAGCCGGGTGACAAGATCTCGCCGACCACCAGCACGACCAACGCGTCGGGCGTGGCCACCACCACCGTGACGCTGGCCTGCGTCGCCGGCTCGCGCACGGTCAACGCCACGTCGGGGACCTTCGTGGGTGGCGCGGTCCTCGGGATCACCTCGGCCGGCCTCCCGAACACCTCGACCAGCGTGCCGGCGGGCACCCCGGCCTGGGAGTTCGCGATCGCGGCGCTCGCCGTGCTCGCGGGCCTTGCGCTCGTCACGCGCCAGGCATTCGTCCGCCGGTAACGTCAGCCGCCCGGCAAACGCCGACCGCCCGTCGCAACGCACGGCGTCGACTTCCTCGTCCGTGATCGGCGCGCGCCCTCCGGGGCGCGCGCCATCGATTCCCGCTAGCCTCTCG
>JAJYMP010000099.1 GCA_021786915.1 Chloroflexota bacterium | reverse complement strand
TTCGTGTCCTGGTACTCGTCCACGCTGAACCATGACTTGCGGGCGCGGACGAGGGATGCGGCGGCCCCGTCGGTCTCCAGCAGCGCGATCGTCTCGAGCAGGAGGTCGTCGAAGTCGATCCTGCCCGCCCGGACCTTCGCGCGCTCATAGCCGTCGTAGACGCGGACGAACAGGTCCGCTGGGATTGGCGGCTCTCGTCCGGATTCCCCGGCCGCGGCCTCGTAGGCGCGCGGCCGGATGCGTCGCGACTTCGCCCATTCGATCTCGTCGGCCAGGTCCTTGGCGGGCGTGAACCGGTAGTGGCCGGGCAGCTGCCGGGCGAGGCGGCCGATCATCGGGAGCTTGGCGTCGAGCAGCTCCGGCAGGGGCTGCCCGTCGTGGCGGTCTGGCCAGAAGTGGCGCAGCTGGCTGAGCGCCTGGGCGTGGAACGTGCGAGCGGTGACGCCCGGCAGCCCGAGGCCGCGAAGGCGGGCCACCATCTCGCCAGCCGCCTTGTCGGTGAACGTGACGATCAGGACCTGGTCGGGGCGGACGACCTCGGTGGCGATCGCGTACGCCGCGCGCCGGCTGATCACCCGCGTCTTGCCGGAGCCAGCGCCGGCGAGGATCGCCACCGGGCCGCTCGTCAGGAGCGCGGCCTCACGCTGTTCCGGGTCGAGGTCGGCGAGCAGGCCCGCCGGGTCGAGTCGAGGCACGCCCGAAGGCTAGCAGTGCCGACTCACGCCAGCGTTATCGCCTGCTTGCGGCCGTTCCGGCGACCCGGCGACCCGGCCGCGCCCAGCGCCTTCTCCTGCCCGCAGCAGCGCCGGGCAGCTCGTGTGGGACCTACCTCGTCGAGGCGGCGGCACCGCTGCGACTGGGTCGCGGGAACCGGCGCGCAGGCTCGCTGAGCCGGGCCACGTCGTCGTCAGCGAGCACGAGGTCCGCCGCGGCCGCGTTCTGCTCCAACTGGCTGCCGGTCCGGGCGCCGGGGATCGCCACCGTGTTGGGGTGCGAGATGACCCGCAGCAACGCCGGGGCGATCTTGCGCGGTGTCGCTCGCCGTGCCCCCGCTCACGGGGCCCGAACTGCCAGGTGCCCAGGCCGATCCGCGAGACGCGGGGCCTGTCAACGTCGATGTAGCGCACGGTCGTGAGTCCAGGCGTGAAGGGAGTTTCCGCCGTACGTGACACCCAAGCTGTCGCTCGTGGTTGGAAGTGTGTGCCCATGCGCTGGCCCTTCTCTCGCCCCCTCCGCACCCGTACCCCGCCGCGACCTTGGCCGCCGCTCATGGCCCACCCCGGGGATGGTGACCTCATCGACGCCGACGAGGCCGAGGACGAGCCGTTCGTGTGCGCCGCGTGCGGGGGCACGGACCTGCCCGAGGCCGGGGGCTGGGACCCGCCCATCTGCCTGGAGTGCGACGCCCAGATCAACTTCGACGCGGAGCTGGAGATGGGCTGAAGGGCTGAGGCACAGCGGCGCGTCCGGCATCGGCCACGCGGTCGTCGGTCCCCTACCCTGTGCGGGTGCCCAAGCGCAGTACGAAGCCGAAGCCCGTCCCCGCCAGCAGCAATCCCGTCGGCTACGAGCCGCCCGCGGGTTCCTGGTCGTCGTCGGCCGCGAACCGCAGGACGATGCAGGCGAACCGTTCGCGGGACACCCGCCCCGAGCTCGCCGTGCGATCAGCCGTGTTCGCGAGAGGACTGCGCTATCGGGTAGCGGTCCGACCGGTCCGGGCCGTCCGCCGCTCGGCGGACCTAGTCTTCACGCGCGCCCGGGTCGCCGTGTTCCTGGACGGCTGCTTCTGGCATGGCTGCCCCGAGCACTTTCACCTGCCGGCGACCAACCCCGACTACTGGGGCCCGAAGATCGCGGCCAACGCCTCGCGCGACGCCGAGACGGACCGCCTGCTCGCCGCCGAGGGCTGGCTGGTCCTGCGCTACTGGGAGCACACGCTGGCCCTCGAGGCCCCGACGCAGATCGAGGGCGCGGTCCGCGAGCGCCTGGCCGCCCTTCGCAGGCCCGCGGACGGGCCCTTGCCCCGCCCCGCCGACAAGCCGTCGTAGCCCGGGCAGCACGTCCGCCCCGACCGGCCCTTGCGCTCGGCGCGCCGCCTCGAGTCCCTGTCTCGGGATCCCGGAAACCGGATCCGCCCCCTCGGCGTCTTGGCGGCGCACGACCGGAGGCGGTCCCGCCGGTCAACCAACACCGGGGCCGAACGCAAGGGGCATCGACCATGGACAGCATCACGACCGGCGGCCCGAGCCGCTCCATCGGGATCCGGCTCACCGTCGTCGCCGTGGCCGCGCTGGCCGTCGGGCTGGTGGCCGGGCCGGTGCTCGCCGGCGTCACCGCGCCCCGTCCATACGCCGCGAGCAACGCCGCCGCCAGCGACACGCCCATCGAGCACACGATCACGGTCAGCGGCCTGGGCAAGGTCACGGTCACTCCCGACCTCGCGCACGTGCAGCTCGGCGTCCAGATCCAGAAGCCCACCGCCAAGGCCGCCCGGGATGCAGCCGCGACCACCATGGCCAACGTCGTGGCGGCGATCAAGAAGCTCAACGTGGACGACAAGGACATCCAGACCACGCAGGTCTCGCTGTCGGCGGTCTACGACTACCCGAACAACAGCGCTCCCGTGCTGCGCGGCTACCAGCTCACGAACCAGGTCGCGATCACAGTCCGGGACCTGTCCAAGCTCTCCGATGTGATCGACGGCGGCGTGGCGGCGGGCGCGACCACCGTCGACGGGATCAGCTTCGACGTCGCTGACCGCACCTCGCTCGAGGCGCAGGCCCGCGATGCAGCCGCCAAGGACGCCCGCGCGAAGGCTGACGTCTATGCGAAGTCGCTCGGCCTCTCGATCACCGGTGTTGCATCGGTCTCCGAGCAGGTCTCCACCCCCGTCTGGTACTCGCCGAACTATGCGATGCCGGCGGCCGGGGCGCTCGACAAGGCTGCCTCAACCCCGACGCCGGTCCAGGCCGGCTCGACCGACGTCACGATCACGGTCCAGGTGTCCTTCCTCATCAACTGACCGCGGCGATCGGACGGCGGGCGGCGGGCCAGATGCCCCTCGCCCGCCGTTTCGATTCCGGGCCGTCGGCCGTCGCTTCGCACGCCGACCCGGGCGACAATGGCTCCCTCACAGCGCGAGGAGACAGGCATGCGGGTCGTGGTGACCGGGGGCAACGGCAAGGCGGGGCGCTGGGTCGTGCGCGACCTGCGCGAGCACGGCCACACGGTCCTGAGCGTCGACCTGCGCCATGACCCGTGGGAGTGGGGCGACCGCTGCCGCATCGCCGACCTGACCGACTACGGCCAGGCGGTCGAGGTCCTCGCGGGCGCCGATGCGGTCGTCCACCTGGCAGCGATCCCCGCACCCGGCATCCGCCCGGCGGCAGAGACGTTCCGCATCAACATCACTTCGACCTACAACGTGTTCGCCGCCGCCGAGGCGATGGGCGTCGGTCGCGTCGTCTGGGCGTCAAGCGAGACGACGCTCGGCCTGCCGTTCGACACGCCGCCCCTGTTCGCGCCCATCGACGAGACCATCGAGCCCCGTCCGGAGAGCTCGTACGCGCTCTCGAAGGTGGCCGGCGAGACGATGGCGGCGCAGTTCGCGCGACACACCGGGACGCCCCACGTGGGGCTGCGGATCTCGAACATCATGGAGCCTGATGACTACGCGGCGTTCCCCTCGTACTGGGGCGACGCGCTGTTGCGCAAGTGGAACCTGTGGGGCTACGTCGACTGCCGGGACGTGGCGCAGGCCTGCCGGCTCGGGCTGACGGCTGCGGTGGAGGGCGCCGAGGTCTGCATCATCGCAGCCCAGGACACGGTGATGACCC
>JAJYMP010000098.1 GCA_021786915.1 Chloroflexota bacterium | reverse complement strand
CCCCAACCTCGCGCGTGTCGGCAGTGAGCTGCTCGCGTCCGGGTTCGACTACGGCAACGAGTTCGAGTTCGGTCTCGACCTCATCCTCGACGGCATCGAGCGGGCTGTGCACATGGCCTGACGGCGGGGCGACGGCTCCCGGCCATGGCGGAGGCTCCGGCCGGGAGGGTCTGCGGGCGGGCCCGCTCAGGTTGCCGATGCCGCGCTCGGAGCGGCGGCCGGCCACCTCGACACTTCGCCGGGAGACCCGCGGTCGCAACCGGCGTTGTAGTACCTGAAGCCACGCGAGCCAGGGGTTGACGACGCGCATAATGTGTGACACATCACTCGCCCCTCCAGCACCGATATGACCAGCACACCCGCACCCGAGGGCGACACATGCCAGCCTCTACCCGGATCGCGATCGATGTCGGCGGCACCTTCACCGACATCGTGACGTTCGAGGGCGCCTCCCGGCGACACCGGTTCGACAAGGTGCCCACCACGCCGAGCGATCCTCAGCGGGGCGTCCTCAACGGCTTTGAAGCCAGCGGTACGCCGCTCTCCGAGGTCGAGACGTTCATCCACGGCACGACGCTGGGACTGAACGCGCTGCTGACCCGACGCGGGGCGAAGACCGGGATCATCACCACGAAGGGCTTCCGCGATGTCTACCTGCTCGGGCGGACCGATCGGATCCCGATGTACGACTTCAAGTACCGCAAGCCGGCCAGCCTGGTCGAGCGCCAGCACATCCTCGAGGTGACCGAGAGGCTCGACTACGCCGGCAACGTGCTCGTGGACTTTGACGACGAGTCCGCGCAACTGGCGGCCGTGCGGGTGTTGGAGTTCGGCCTCCAGGCGATCGCCGTCTCATTCCTCCACTCGTACGTCAATCCGGCCCACGAGGAGCGCATGTCCGCCATCCTGCGCGAGGTCGCCCCCGACGTCGAGGTGACGGTCAGCTCGGCCCTCTCGCGCGAACTCCGCGAATACGAGCGGACGAGTACGGGCGTGCTTGACGCCTACATTAAGCCGATCGTCCGCCGGTACCTCTCCAAGCTCGAGGCCACCATGGGGGAACGCGGCTTCAGCGGCCAGTTCCTCACGACACGCTCCGGTGGCGGCGCGATGACCGTCGCCACCGCCAAGGACGCGCCCGTGAACCTCATCCTGTCCGGGCCCGCGGGCGGCGTCCTCGGGGCTGCGTGGTTCGCGCATGCGGCGGGCTACCCCAACCTGATCACGATCGACATGGGCGGCACGAGCCTCGACGCATCGCTGGTTGTCAACGGTGAGCCCCTGACCTACTACGACGCCTCTTTCGAGGGGCTCCCGATCAACCTCGCATCGCTCTACATCCACACCATCGGCGCGGGCGGAGGCTCCCTCGTCTGGATCGACGAGGGGAACCACCTCCAGGTCGGTCCCGCGAGCGCAGGCGCCGAGCCCGGCCCGGCCGGCTACGGGCGCGGGGGTACGCAGGCCACCTTCACCGACGCGGCCCTGTACGTGGGGTATCTCGGCAACGACATGGCGCTCGCGGGAAGTCTGACCCTCGACCGCGACTGTGCTTCCGCCGCCCTGCAGGCCACCGCGAACACCATCGGCATGTCCGTCGAGTCCGTGGCGCGCGGCGTGCTGCGGATCTCGACGACCAAGATCGTCGGCGCCGTCCGCGTGATCACGGTGGAGCTCGGCCGCAATCCGGCTGAATTCGCCCTGCTCGCCTTTGGTGGCGGTGGTGGCCTCGTGGCCGCCGACGTGGCCCGGGAACTCTCGATCGAAACCGTCATCATCCCGCCAGGCCCGGGTGCGTTCTGCGCGTTCGGGATGCTCATGGCGGACGTGCGCCACGACTATGCGCGCACCCTGATCGGCCTCCTCGACCAACTCGACATCGTGTCGGTCCAGTCCCATCTCGCGAACATGCGCGCCCAGGGTGACCAGGCCCTGGCCGAGGAGGGGTTCGAACCCGCCGCACGTGAGTACCTGATGGCCATCGACATGCGCTACGTCGGCCAGGAGCACAGCGTCCGTCTCTCCATCGTCGACCCGTTCTCCGCGGCGGAGGCCAACCGACTCAAGGTGTCGTTTGCCGACGCCCACGAGCGCGCCTACGGACACACGATGCCCGACCAGATCGAGGTCGTCGCCGTCCGGTTGAGCGCTGTCGGTCGCCAGGCACGGCCACACGTCCCGAGGGAGGAGCGGCGCGACGGCATGACGGTTGAACCGCGCACGACGCGCCAGGTCATCCAGGTTGACGGGTCGCTCTCGGAGTACCGCGTGTACCACCGCGACGACTTCCAGCACGGCGACCGGATTCCCGGGCCCGCCGTCATCAGCGAGCACACCGGCACGACCGTATTCCATGCGGGCGACTCCGCCTCCGTCGGAGGCTACGGCGAGATCGTCATCACGGTTGCGAAGGCGAACTGAGATGATCGACTCGATCACGACCGAGGTGATCCGGCACAGCATGCTGTCGGCGGCGCAGGAAATGGCCCGCAACCTGTGCCGGACCGCCTACAACACGATCGTCTACGAGATCCACGACTACGGGATCAGCCTCCACGATCCGGATGGCAACACGATCGCCGAGGCCCCCGGCATCGCGATCTTCTCGGGCGCCAACGACTTCGGCGTTCAGAAGGGCGTTGAGTTCATCGGCGTCGAGAACATGTCGAATGGCGACGTGTTCATGCTCAACTACCCGTACTGGTCGGCTGCACACACGCTCGACGTGCTGGTCTTCTGCCCCATCTTTGCGTCCGACAGGTTGGTCGGCTTCGCATCCTGTCGGGTCCACCTGCTGGACCTGAAGCAGCAGAACGCGGGCTACGTCCTCGACTCGACCGACATGTCCCAGGAAGGGATCTTCTTCCCAGCGGTGCGCATCTACGAGCGTGGGCGAGAGCGTACCGACATCCTGAACATCATCCGATTCAACAGCCGCTTCCCGGAGCGCACGATCGGCGACCTGCAAGCGCAGGTGTCGGCGGTGCACACGGGTGATGTCCGCCTCGTCGAGATCGCCGAGAAGTACGGCGTCGACACGCTCCTCGCCGCGATGGAGGAGATCAACAACCACGGCGAGCGCCTCTCGAGGGCCGCCGTGGCCCGACTGCCGAAGGGCACCTGGACCGCATCGGACTTTGTCGACACCGACGGCGTGAACCTGGACGACCTGGTCAAGCTCACCGCCACCGTGACGGTCGAGGGCGACCGGATGGTCATCGACTGGACGGCCGTTGACAAGGGCGTCGACGGCCCGATCAACGTCCCCGTCGGCCTCACCCTGGCTGCTTCGCGGCTCGCGTTCAAGGCGCTCACAACCCCCGACAGCTACATCTGCGCGGGCAACTTCCGCAACCTCGAGGTTCGGACGACGCCGGGATCGCTGATGCACGCCGAGCCGCCGATGCCGACCTTCACGCTCTGGACCGGTCTGCTCGCGCCGGAGGTCGTGACCAAGGCCCTCGCACAGGGACTGCCCGACCTGGTGCCCGCGTGCTCCGGCGGTGACGTGTGCGACGTGATGGCGCTCGGGGTGAACCCCCGCAACGGGGCCGCATGGCTTGAAGCCACGAACGACGCCGTCGGGTTCGGCGCTCATGCGGGCGCTGACGGCGAGGACGGGATCATGCATGTCACGGAGCCGGGGTGCCGCAACAACCCGATCGAGGTGCTCGAGAACAAGGCACCGATGATGATCGACGAGTATGGGTACCGGCCCGACTCGGGCGGACCTGGCAGGAACCGCGGCGGCGTCGGGGTCGTGCGGGCGTATCGCTTCCTCGCGCCGACGAGCGCGATCGTCATCAACTACAAGACCCGGACGTCGCCGTGGGCCA
>JAJYMP010000702.1 GCA_021786915.1 Chloroflexota bacterium | reverse complement strand
CAGCGTCTCCGGCGGCTCCGGCTCCGCGGGCAGCGGCGCCACCCCCCGCCCCACCGAGACGGCCCACCCGACCTCGACGCCCGGGAGCGAGGACGGGGGCGGGGAGCACTCCTCCACGCCGCAACCCTCCCAGACGCCCCAGCCTTCGAGCACTCCCGAGCACTGACGGGCGGCGACGGGCCGACGGCAGTCGACGCACCGGCGAGGGGCGGCGGTGTAGCCTGAGGGCGTGATCGTCGTCGTCGGCAGCCTCGGTTGGCGCTCGGCGCCCCCGGCTGCCCCTGCCGGCAGGGCGTGCGGCATCGCCCTGGCGGCCGTTGCCCGCGGGGCGGGGGTGGAACTGGTCGGGCGAGTCGGCGAGGACGCCACGGGCGAGGCGCTCCTGCTCGCGCTCGCCCAGGCTGGCGTCGGCCATGCAGCCGTCCTGCGCGACGCGGCTCGCCCCACGCTCCTCGTGGCGCCTGCGGCGGCCGACCCCGACCATGACGACGAGGCGTCGCCCTTCGAGGATCCGGCGCCGGCACCGGCCCGCACCGCCACCTCGATCGCCGGGGCGGCGGGCCCACGGCTGGAAGCTGCGGACGTCGACCTCGGGATCCGCTACCTCGCCCCCTCGGGCGTGATCGTGGTGACCGAAGACGTGCCGTCAGACGTGCTGGCGGCAGCCGTGGAGGCCGGTCAGTTCGCGGGCACGCGCCTCGTGCTGCTGGTCGCGCCCGGCGGCCTCGCCTCGCGCGCCCTGCCCGCTGGGCTGCCCGACGACGCCACCGTGCTCGCGGCGCCGGACCAGGACGACGCCGGGGCCTTCGACGCGCTCGTGGGCGTCTACGCCGCGGCGCTCGACGCGGGGGCCGACGCGGCCGCTGCCTTCGCTGTCGCCCAGGGCGCCACTGGCTGGGAGCCCGCGACGCCGGACTGACCGGGGGCTCGCTCGCGCGTGCGGGGCCCGCCCGGCCGGGGAGCCGAAGCCCGTTCCCGTGGCAGGCCGTCTCTACGCGCGCCGATCGCGACCACCTGAGGGCCCTCCCGTGTACAGTCCGGTCGTGACCCAGCCGCCATCCTTCGACCTCCACGGCACCCTCTCGCACAACGGTCCCCTGACGCGCGCCGCCGCCCTCGCCGCGCTCGACCACGCGGCCGAGTTGATGGAGCAGTCCCGGTACGTCGACGCGGCGCGCCTCTACCAGCGGGTCGTCGGCTTCGACGACCGGGGCGTGACGGCGGCCGCGCTGCTCGGGTTCGGGCAGGCGATGCACCGGCTCGACGACGAGAACGCCGCCGTCGGCGCCTGGCAGGAGGTGACGAGGCTGCCCCCCACGCCGGCGACCTATCCGGCATGGCGCGAGCTCGCGGGCGCCCGGGTGCGGAGTGGGGACCTGGCCGGTGCCGCGGACGCCTACCGGGCGGCCGAACGGCTGGCGCCGCGGGAGGACAAGGCGGAGATCGCCTCGCGACTGGGCTGGCTGAGCAAGGAGCTCGGCGACACGCGTGCAGCGGGCCGCTACTTCTCGCGGGCCCGGGGCGGCTCGGCGATGGCGATGACCCTGACGATCATCGCGATTACCACCGTCATCTCGCTCGTGGCCGACATCGGCGGGTCAGACGGCGGCACGCTCCTCGACACGCTCGCCCTCGACAAGGTGGCGGTCGCGCACGGCGAGCTGTACCGGCTGCTGACGGTGGCGCTGGTCCACGTTCCGCTCGTGCAGGACCCGTTCCACCTGCCGTTCAACATGTACGCCCTGTGGCTGGTGGGCCCGCTCGTCGAACGGCTCTACGGGCGCTGGCGCCTCCTGGCCTTCTACGTGGTCTGCACCCTCGGCGCCTCGCTGCTGTCGTTCGCGCTCGCAACCGCCAATGGGGTGGTCCTGGACAGCGGCCAGGTGCTCAGCGATCGATACGCGGCGGGCGCGTCGGGCGCGATCTTCGGCCTGTTCGGCCTGCTCGTGGGCGCGCTCCTCGTGCACCGGCCCCCCATGGGGGGCGCGATGCGCGGGCTGCTCGGCCAGTTGATCGCGCTGATCGCGATCAACCTGCTCCTCGGGGCGACCACGACCGGCATCGACAACTGGGCCCATGTCGGCGGCCTGGTGACCGGGTTCTGGTTCGGCGTGCTCTTCCTCCCCACCGGGGTGCCGGCGCCGCGCTCGATGTGGCTGCGACCCGGGCAGGCGCCGGGCGACGCGGTGCCCGTCGTCGGACGGGCTGGGATGGTCGGCGTCCAGTTCGCGGGCATGGCCGCCCTGGCGGTCGCGTTCTGGGTCCTCTGGGGCATCGGCGTGCAGGCGTGGCGAGCAGCCTGAGCCGCTCGCCACGGCCGCCGACGGCGGGACCGGGACTGTCGCCACGGGTCGGCCATCCCCGCTGACCCGCGATCAGGCGGTACGATCTACGGCCATGTTCGCCATGCTGCAAGGGGCTTGGCCCCGCCTGACCTCCGACGGGATCGACCTGGCCGCGCTCGAGGCCGATGTGGCCGCGGGGCGGGCCGACGCCCAGGCGCTCGAGCGTGCCACGGACCGGCTGGTGGCCGAGGTGCTCACGGTCCAGGCCGACGCCGGGATGGACCTCCTGACCGATGGCCAGGCCCGCTGGCCCAGCCTGTTCGAGACCGTCCGCCTGGCGCTGTTCGAGCGCAGGTTCGAGGCCGAGCGCCCGCTCCTCGCCGCCTGGAAGGCCGCGTCCGCCGTCGCGCCGGAGGGCACCTCTGTCGCCCAGGCCGTCCCCGGCCCGTACACCCTCGGCCGCCGCGCCATCGGGGATGCCCTCAGCCGGACACGCGAGGCGGGCGAGGAGCCCCCGCACGCCGCCGAGCTCAACGCCGCCCGGTTCGACGTCACGCTCTCGATCGCGCACTCGCTCGCGGACGAGGTGGAGCTGCTCGCGGCGGCCGGCTGCGGCGTCATCGTCGTCGAGGAGCCCGACGCGGTCTTGATCGGGAGCAACGAATCGGAGCGCGTGCTGCTGTCCAACGCGAGCAGGGTGCTCCTCGAGCGGTCGGGGAGCGTCCACGCGATGCTGGCCATCACCGGCGGCTCGGCCCACGAGGTGGGCGGCGCCTCGATCTTCGAGGCGCCCTGGCAGTCGCTGCTGGTGGACCTCATCGCCGGACCGGACAACTGGCAGCTGGTCCGCGAGACGCCCGGCGACCGGGGCATCGTCTGCGCCGCCCTGGTCGTGCCCGAGGACGGGTCCGAGTTCGACCGTGCACCCGAGCTGGTGTGGGCCTCGCAGTACGCTGCCTCCGCCAATGGTCGCGGGTTGGCGCGGGTCGGCCTGGCCAACGCAACACGCCTCGCCGATCGCACGCCCGAGGCGGCGCGGATGGCCGTCCGCCAGCTGGCGCAGGCCGCCAAGTTCGCCGTCATGCCCCTCGCCGACGCGGTCGAGGCCGGCCTCGACGCCCGCACGATCCGTGATGCACGCCCCATCCCGGCCACCAACAACCGCGCCTCGCGCCGTCGGCAGGCGCGCGAGACGAAGCGCGACGCCCGATAACCCGCCGGCCCCGCCGGCCCTGTTCGCCGGCCCCGCCGGCCCTGTTCGCCGGCCCCGCCGGCCCTGTTCGCCGGCCCTGTCCGCCGGGGCCGCGCCCCCCAGCAAGGAGACCCGATGAGCACGAGCTTCTGGCACGGCTTCGCCGACATGCACACGGTCAAGGACGCCGAGCTCGTCATCCGCGAGGGCGACGGCGCCTGGGTCACCGACGTCGCAGGCAAGCGGTACCTCGACGCCACCGCGGCGTTGTGGTACACGGTGGCGGGCTACGGGCGGGCCGAGATCGCCGACGCGGCCGCCGCCCAGATGAAGCGGATGTCGGCCTACTCGTCGTTCGGGGCG
>JAJYMP010000284.1 GCA_021786915.1 Chloroflexota bacterium | reverse complement strand
GAACGCCACGGCTTCCGCCTCGCGGTCGAGGCGCACCACGGTGGCGGCCCGTCGGGCAGCGGTCGTGGTCTTGCCGGTCGCGCGCGGACCGGTGATGAACAGCGCCGGCAGTTCGGCCAGGAGCGCGTCGAGCAGGCGGTCGACGAGGCGCGGGCGGTACTCCATGATGGACCCCAGACTACCACTCTGCCGCGGTGTGGAGTACTCCTTTGCCGCAACTCCTGGTACCGCTCTGCCGCAGCGGGGTCACTCGGCTCGCACCCGACCCCCACGGCGCCCCCGAGATCAAGGCGCCGCGATCGGAGCGACGGGCGGCATCGTTCCTCCCGGGCAGCCGGGCGGCCCACGGCCCGCACGGTTGGCGCCAGGACACGGATCTCTTGCCTGTCGGGTTTCGGCGTCGCCCTGCCCGCCCTCGCCTGGCCAGGGCACCGGGACACGCAGGTCGGTCGGTGCGACATCGCGCCACCGCGCCGGGGCCCGTCGGCCCGTCGGCAAGCACGAATCCCTGGAACGGCTGTTCTGGTCGGGGCGAGAGGAGTTATACCGCCGCGACCAACCTGGATGTCCCGGTTCGACTGCCGCTCGGCATCCAACTCGCTGGGACCGAGCGATGGTCCCGGCAAGCAACGGCGTGATGCCAACGGTGGCGACCGCTGGGCGGAGAGCCAGCCAGCGCGTCGGCTACTCGCGGATCCGTCGAGGCAGCTGGGCCCGGTGGTCGTCGCCGAGACGGCGGACCGCCTCGTAGTCGCGCTCGCTGAAGACAGTCATCCAGGGCTTGCGCAGGCCAGTGATAACTGCAATCGCGGGTCGGGCAAGGCCACGCTGGCCAAGTTCGTCGGGTGTGCCGTTCTCGAGGATGGAGAACAGACGGAACTGCTCCCGGCCCGGGCCCTGCGCTCGGACCTCGTAGTAGCCAGCCATCGCGCCGTGCATCGCCTCCCACCGTCCACCGCCGGAGTATCGGGGTGGCGGTGCCTCGGCCACGTCGTCGAGCACGGCTCCGAGTTGGGCGCTCACTTTGTGGTCGGACAGCCGTCGAGGAACTCGTCGGCCGGACATCGGCCGTCGGCCGTCCGGTAGTAGATGACGTCCCATGCCTCGTCGACGGGCGAGGGAGCTACGCGCAGACCTCTCTGGAGTCTCGACGACGAGCGCGTGTCGGCGCGCTCCGCGGGACGATCTGGATCTCGGCGTCGAGCGCGACGGCCAGGGCGGCGACCGTTCGCAGCTCGGGGTTCACCTGCGCGGTGAATAGCCTCCGCACGACCGCGTCGTTCCGCCCGATCTCGCGCGCCAGCTCGGCTTTCGAGAGGCCCGCCTCCATCCTGAGCTCGTCCAGGCGCTCCATGATCGCGTTCACCTGGGCCAGCTCCCGGCGGGTGCGCTCGTACTCGGCCTTGAACTCGGGGTCCTCGAACCGCTGCGCGGTCTTCCGCTTGTGATACGTCGTGTCGAGCACGTGCCATTGAGCCTCGTGATGCTTGTGGCTGGCACCGTAGCATAGGTGCTACGACTCGTCAACAAGAGAGCGCAGCGTCAGTGGGCCCTCGGCCGCCAGGAGTTCGTAGGCTGCTGCTCCGGCGGAGACTGGAGACTGGAGCAGCGGCTAGGTGTCCCGGATCGCGCGCCACAGGTTGCGAGCCGTGGGGTGCTCCGCCCAAGCGATCCACGCCGAGACGGCCATGCCGGCTGCGAGCAGGAACAGAATCGCCCGGAGATCGGTTTCGAGTCGCCGAGCGCCCATGCTCTCCTCTCCTCTATGGGTTGCCCTTGTCGGCCAAGAGACGCTGGGCGCGCTCGATCCGTTGTTTGAGTCCGTCTTGGAAGCTGGCGTCCTTCCGTCGAGCCTCTATGTGTGCGGCGATCGCTGCGCGGACCACCTCGGCGACGGGTTGATCGTCGATCGTGGCGACAGTCTCGAGTTCATCGGCCTGATCCGCCGACAGGCGGATAGTCATGGCTTTAACCGGCTTCATGAGCGATACCATGTCACCTAGTAACCGTGGTTGTCAAGTGGCTCGTCACCGTGGTATCGTGGTTTCGTGAAGCCATGCTACCAGGAGCTCACTCGATGACTGACAACGCTGCGCCGGTGAGACCGGCGGTCCACGACGAGTTCAGGATCCAGATCGATCGGATCCACTACGTGGTCACCAAGCCCGAGATGACTGGCACCGAGCTTCGCGCCGTGCCCCAGCCGCCAATCGGACCGGATCGCGATCTGTACGAGGTTGTGCCTGGGCAACCCGACCGGAAGCTCGCCGATACCGATCTCGTCGAGATGCGTAACGGGAAGCGATTCTTCACCGCGCCCGGACACATCAACCCGGGCGGGAACCACGCGAGGCACTGACCGCTCCGATGTCAATCCCTGAGGCCGACGCGGCCTACCTGAGCGCGCGTGGCATCCCGTATCAGGTAGTCACGGAGCCTGGGACCACGAGCATCGTGTTCCCGGGCTGGCGCCTGCCCGCGGGATTCGACCCGCAGTCGTCCGATCTCCTGGTGCGCCTCCAGGCCGGATACCCGGATGTTCCACCGGACATGTGGTGGTTCGATCCCGCCGTAAGGCTTGCAGATGGGCGGGCCATCCCGAACGCGGACGTCAGAGAGGCGCACATCGGGCGCACCTGGCAGCGGCGGTCTCGTCATCTGCAGCCCAGTCAGTGGCGAGTCGGCAGCGACGGACTCGAGAGTTACCTGGCACTCATTCGGCGCGAGCTCGATCGGACAGCAGGTCTGCTATGACGGTGACGCTCGTCCTGCCGGGACACTTGGCGGACGTCCTCCGCGAGTTAGCGCACGTCGAGATCGAGACGGCCGCCGTGATCCTAACGAGACCGGTCACGAACGCTGATGGTCATGTTCGGCTCCTCGCGACGGATGTCGTAGCCGTACCCGAACATGCCTATGCGGAACGTTCCATGAGCGCGCTGTCGATCACCTCCGATGGGTACGTTCCTGCGCTGGCAAGAGCGGAGGACGAGGGCGCGACTCCCCTCTGGTTTCATACCCATCCTGGGGAAGGCGCTTCACCGAAGCCGAGTCGTCGCGATCGGAGGGTCGACGAGGAACTGCGGGAGGTGTTCCGATTGCGGGCGGGCTGCACCCAGTACGGCTCGGTCATCATGTCGCATGCCGATGGCCAGATCCGCTTCTCGAGGTGTCTGGAGACGGACTCGGGCAACGTTCCGATCGAC
This sequence comes from Chloroflexota bacterium, assembly GCA_021786915.1. The sequence goes on along the minus strand of JAJYMP010000284.1, from coordinate 635 downwards.
CGACTGCTGACGGTGGGTCCACGACTTGAACTCGTCCGGAATGCGCTCGCACCTGACGCCGAGCTTTCGCCGCTCTTCGATCGGAACGTCCGCGCCTTCGGTGGTGCAGTCCAACGCACACTCGCCGATCTTCGCGTCGCCATCGTCGGTTGCGGGGGCACGGGATCGTCCGTCGCCGAGCAGCTGGTTCGCCTCGGTGTCCGCGATCTCGTCCTCGTCGATCCGGATCGACTCGTGATGAGCAACATCACCCGGGTATACGGATCGGGCCCTGACGATGTCGGCGAGCTGAAGGTTGACATCGCGGCCCGCCATCTGAGAAGGATCGCGCCAGAGCTCCGAGTTGACACGATCCCGCTATCCATCACCGTCGAAGCCGCGGCTCGCCAACTCGGGGCCGTCGACGTTGTCTTCGGCTGCACTGATGACAACGCCGGGCGTCCACAACACGAACCGTCGGCAACATCCCGTACGATCGGATGCCCAATGTACACCAGCTCTACCAACGTGACACTCTCGACACAAGGGAGGAAACTGGGCGCCCGTAGCGAGGTTGTCAGATGACACCGCTCCTTCAGGTTCGAGAAGCTGCGCGAGGGCTCGGCGTCCACGAAAACACGCTCCGGCGGTGGGAA
>JAJYMP010000540.1 GCA_021786915.1 Chloroflexota bacterium | reverse complement strand
CCGTGGCGGTCACGGGTCTGACCCTGCCGGGGGCAAGGGCCGGGCGTCACACGTCGCCGGCGTGGCCGTCACGGGTCGGACACTGTCGTCTGGTCGACCGCCCGGGCGCGCTGGGGGCGTAGCTCAAAGACGGGGTGACGGCGCGCCTCAGCGATGTACTCGTCGAGCGTCGTATCCACGCGGATCCCAAAGTAGTGCAGCACCCCGACGGGCGGACGCTCGGTCGGGCCGAGCACCGCCCGGAGAAGGTCGGAACGCGGGTAGGGCGCGAGCGCCTCCTGGAATAGGCGCCCGGCTTCCTCGTGGGCGAGCTCGACGGCCTCGACCGTCTCGACCGTGTGCCCCTTTTGGATGGTCGCCTCGCGCGCGGCACGCAGGTTGATGACCCAGCTGACCTCACCGAACGCTGCCTGGAGGATCCACCGCTCGCCGAGCTCGAGGAGTGCGACCGGAACGGTGCGCGGCTTCCCGGTCCGCCTGCCGCGCACTGTGAGGAGCACGTTCGGCCCCGCCGGGATCCCCGTGCCGAACAGGTGAGTGACAAGCGGGTTGGCGAGTCGGACGGCCCGCGGGACGCGGAGGAACGCGACGGCGAACAGCGCGACGACGAGCGAGCTGAGCGTGGTCTCCACGGATCTCTCGGTCATCTCGCTCCGAAGGGGTGGTGGCCTCGCCAGTCAACCGGTGGCCTGGGGGCGAGACGAGATCGCGCCAGCCTGCGCGCTCCAGAACACCTCAGCCGGATGGCCGACGCGGGATCCAACGCGGAACCGTCCGCCGATACTCGGCGTACGCCGTTCCGAATGCGCGGCCCAGGGTCGGCTCCTCGTAGCCGATCACGAGGAGATGACAGGCCACCGCCATCTCCGCGGCGTATTCGAGCAGCGGGAGCGATGTGAACAGCCATGCCTCGCCAAGCACGACGAGCAGCGCGGAGATGTAGATGGGGTTGCGGACCCAGCGGTAGGGACCCACCGCGACGATGCGGCGCGGGGCGTCCCACGGGCCCGGCGTGCCTCCCCCGACGACGGCAAAGAGCCCGAGGCACCAGACGTAGAGCGTGGCTCCCGCGGCACCGAGAGCCACCCCTGGCCAGGCCGCGGGCACGGGCATCGCCCCGCCGTGCGTCAGGATCCACCAGGGAATGCCCACGCCTCCCGTGCCCGGGACCACGATCGTGAACACGGGGTCCCGCAGGGCGAGGCCCCACGACCGGCGAGGCCGGACTCGGGGACGCGTGCCATGGCCCGACCGCTCCGCCTCAGTCATCGAGGGCCCCCAGGTCGAGCCGGCCAAGGCGTTCGGGGTCGGCGAGGATGTCGATCTCACCGATCTTCCCGCGCCGCAGCGTGAAGCCCACGACCGAGTAGGTTCGTCCCGCATCCGTCGCGACGACGCCCGCGGCGCCGTTCACCAGCACACGTCGGGCGATCGGGCCGTATCGCCGTCCGAACGCCAGCGCCTGCTCGGCGACGGCGGCGGCACCTCGCACGACCTTCGCCCCGGCCAGGGCACCGGCATCGACCCGCAGCGCCACGTCCGGATCGAGCACGGTCAACAGCGCATCGAAGTCGCCCTCGCGCGCAGCAGCCAGGAAGGCGTCGACCACCTGACGCTGGCGCAGCAGATCGCGGTCGGGCTCGGTTGCGCCCTGCACCCGCCGGCGCGCGCGGCTCGCCAGCTGGCGGGTCGCGGTCGGGGAGCGCCCCACGATGGGCGCGATCTCGCCGAAGGGCAGCGCGAACACGTCGTGCAGCACGAAGGCGACGCGCTCCGCGGGTGCGAGCGCGTCCAGCACCACCAGCAACGCCAGCCCCACGGAGTCGCCCAGGACCGCCTCCTGCTCGGGGTCGATGGTGTCCGGGCCCACGGTCGGATCGGGTACGAGGACATCGAGGGAGTCCTCGCGCCGCGACCGGCGCGCCTCCAGCATGTTCAGACAGACCCGCGCGACGACCGTGGTCAACCAGCCACCGAAGTTCTCAACGTCGCTCGTGGCGGCACGACTGACCCGGAGCCACGTCTCCTGGACGGCGTCGTCCGCCTCACTCGACGAGCCGAGCATCCGGTAGGCCACCGCCCGAAGGCGGCCGCGGTTGGCCTCGAATCGCTCCGCCAACCAGGCTTGCTCGTCCATCGGTCACATTCCTTCGCCGCGTCCCGTCATTGCAGTGACCGGCGAAACGCAGCAAGTGTGACAGGGAGTGTCCCACGACCCGCGGCAGCGGGACGAAAGGACGTTTCAGCATTGGGGCGAACACTCTTGCTTGCACTTCCAGCGAGTGACGAGTCTCCCTAGCCCTGTCCCGAACTGGCGGTCGCCCGCGTCACCGGGTCGTCCGAGGACGGTCTGTGGTCCGAGCGGGCGACACACCGACTGCTCATCGTCCAATTCCAGCTGTTCGACGTACACACTGCGCATCGTCGATTCGACGACCCTGCTGCACGATGCGCAGCCTGTAGTCGAACGGCACATCCTCAGGGTGCGAGAGCGCCTCGGGGAGTTGGGGTGGCCTAGGGGACTTGAACCCCTAACCATCGGATCCACAATCCGATGCTCTGCCAATTGAGCTAAGGCCACCGCGGGGGCACCGGCGTCCAAGCGACGGCACCAGACCACGCCACACCGTCGGTCGGGCCGCGGGTGGGCGCGCCGAAGTCTACCCCAAACGCTCGCGTCGACGCGGCCGCTGGGGCCCCGAGTGCCGCGTCGAGCACCGTCGCTCGTCGTTGCGCTGCGCGTCGGCCGGCCCGGCCCCCGGCCGGGCTCGCCAGGCCGTTGTGACGGGGCGCAACTGGTACCCACGGCTGCGTCGGGACCGGGACGTCCGGGCGATTGGGGACCATCGAACCGAAGCCTAGCCTCCGGACGTCGCTGCTCCAGTCGGCTCGCACGGAGACCGCCCCACCTTGATCTCGCCACGTCGCCTCGCCCGGTTCGTCCTCGGGAGCCTGGTCGCCCTCGCGGTGGTCGGCTGGACCTTCGCGATCCCGGCGGCGCAGGTCGCGCGTGCGTGGGACGCGGGCACCTTCAGCGCCTCGGACGAGAGCCTGCTCTTCTCGCTGACCAACCAGGCGCGGGCGGCTTCGGGCCTGGCGCCCCTGCGCAACGACAGCCAGCTGCATTCACTCGCCGAGTGGCGGGCGCAGGACATGTCCGTGCGCGACTACTTCTCGCACCAGATCCCGCCCCAGGGATACGAAGTCTTCCACTACATGGACCTGCGGGGGATCCAGTACGTGCTCGCCGGCGAGAACATCGGCTGGGACGACGCGGCCGACGACCAGGCCACGACCATGATCCAGCAGATGTTCATGAACTCGCCGGAGCACCGGTCGAACATCCTCGGCGCGCTCTGGGACTCGATGGGTGTCGGCGCCTACAAGGGCACCGACGGCAGGCTCATGTACTGCGTGCTGTTCAAGGAGACGAAGCCCGCCGCGACGCCCACACCCACGCCGCGACCGACCCCGGTCCCGACGCCGCGCCCGGTCTCCACTCCGGCCCCGATCTCCACCCCGCACCCGGCCCCGGTCGCGACTCGACCGCCGACTCCGACGCCCACCGAGGCACCGGCCGTAACCGCGACGCCCAGCCCGTCCCCCAGCCCATCCCCGAGCCCGAGCCCGACGGCCACGCCATCGCCCTCCGCCCCGGTCCCGGCCGACACCTCCGGTCCAACCGTACCGACGGCTCAGCCCGCGGTCACACCGACCCCGCTGCCTGCAGGGGCGACCAGCCAGCGCATCCTCGATGACGCGCCCCCGCCCGGCCTGCTCGAGTCACTGATCGGCGGGCTCGTGGGGGCAACGCCCGGCCGATAGCGCCGGCATCCTCGCGCCGGAGA
>JAJYMP010000251.1 GCA_021786915.1 Chloroflexota bacterium | reverse complement strand
TCCGATCTGTGGCCAGCCGCACCCTGAACCCGTCCGTGGTCGTCTCGAAGGACTCCGAAGCAGAGAACGTCTGGGTAGCGAGGGTGGCGGGACGAACCGTGGCGCCTGGCAGATGGATCGATCGCCGACCCGGCGTCGTGAGCACGACGGTGATCACCGGGACGGGCTGGTCGATCAGGCGCTGAACCATGAGCGCTGCGTCGGTGGATCTATAGTGGTCGACCTCCGCGAAGATGCCGTCGGCAACTGCGACCGGGGGCGCCTCTCGCACCGGATCGACGACGACGTACATCCCTTTCTGCAGCCGCCGCACGCGCCCAGCGGCCGACAGACGTCGCAGGCAGACCGGCGGCGCATACCCAGCGGGAAGCAGCTGCGCTCGAATCGTCTCCCAGGTCTTCGAGCTGAGATCGATGACAGGCAGCCGACGCTGCAGATACCAGTTGGGGATGTCGGCGCAGGCCATGTTCGGCTCGTTAGTGCGATGCGTGTGCAGTAACGATACAGATCTGTATAGGTTGCGTCAATAGAACGCACCGATGCACTCCAATCGCCGCACGCGCACCGATCGACAGCGGCCCACGTTCGCGCGGCTCGAGGTCGAGGCGATCGGGCGACCGTCGGCTACCCGGTCCGCGGCGGCCCGGGCGACGTGATCGCATCGACCAGCCGGTCGACCCCGAACGCGTAGGCCTCGTCCACGTCGCCGCCCAGCCGGAAGGTGTCGGCCAGCTCCATGCTGACGAAACCGTAGGCCCAGGCGACCAGCGTGCGCGCCGCCGGCAGCACCTCCGCCGGGCCGACGACGGCGGACAGCACCCGGAACAGGACCTCGACGGCCTCGCGGCCGGCGTCCGGATCCGGTCTCCAGGCGTCGGGCAGCGGATCGAAGAGCAGGCGATAGGCCTGCGGTCGCGCACGAGCGAACGAGCGGAACGCGAGCGCGATCGAGCGCAGGTCCGCCCGCGGATCTCCGCCCGGGGTCGCGTCGTCGAGCGTCTGCCCGAGCTCCCGGGCAACGTCGGAGCCGATGAGGCGGACCAGCTCCCCCCGGTTCCGGACCCGCTTGTAGAGCGAGGGCGGCCGCACGCCCACGGCGTCCGCCACCCGGTGCATCGTCAGCCCGGCCAGCCCCTCCGCCTCGAGGATGGCGCGGCCGGACTCGACGATGGCCTCGAGCGATGTGTGAGCGGGCGTCGGCATGTGCGCTCCCTCGGCATGTGCGCTCCCATTGCTATTGACAGTAGCCATGAAGGCTATGTATCGTAGCCGTCGCAAGGCTACCGCAGGGAGCAGGGACATGGCAATCGTCAACCTGGGAGTCCGGTTCCTCGTGGAGCTGGCGGGCGTCGTCGCGGTCGCGGCCTGGGGCCTGCACGCCTCGCCGGATCCGATCGTCGGAGTTCTCGTCGGTCTGGCCGCCGCTGCCGCCCTGGTCGTCACCTGGTCGCTCGTGGTCGCGCCAAGGGCGACGAACCGGCTCCGCCAGCCGACGCGCGACCTGGTGGGGACCGTGCTCCTGCTCGTCGCGGCGGCCGCGCTCGCCGAGGCCGGGCAGCCCCTCGTGGGGGTCGTGCTCGCGGCAGTCGTCGCGGTCAACCAGGTCCTGCTCGTCCTGCTCGGCACCGGGGCTCGCAATGCCCTCGGGGCGAGCGGGCGCGCATCACGCTGACCGTTCCCGGCTCAGCATCCAGTTCCACGAGGTCCAACACCATGCGTCTCGCACGCTCTCTCCACCGCGTCGGCAACGGGCTCGTCAACTCGTACCTCATCGACGACGGCGGCCAGATCACGGTCGTCGACGCCGGCATGCCCGGGCAGTACGCCGATCTCGTTCGCGAGCTCGCCGCGATGGGCCGTTCGGTCTCCGACGTTCGCGCGGTCGTCCTTACGCACGGCGACACGGACCACATCGGCTTCGCGGAGCGGCTCAGGCGCGAGCACGGCGTCCCGGTCTTCGTCCACGCGCTCGATGCCGATCGGGCCCGCCTGGTCGTCCGCAAGCCGGCCACGGGCTGGGGACCGATCCGGATCCGGCCGTTCGCCTCGTTCATGCTCTACGGGGCGCGCAAGGGCGGCCTCCGCGCCGTCCCCGTGACGGAGCTCCGGACGTTCGACACCGACGGCGTCACGCTCGACGTGCCCGGTGCGCCGCGCGTGATCCACCTGCCGGGCCACACGCCGGGCAGCGTGGCGGTCCATGTGCCGGCCGTGGACGCGCTGTTCGTGGGCGACGCGCTGACCACGCACGACGTCCTGACGGGCGCCGAGGGACCCCGCCTCGCGCCGTTCACGATCGATCGGGTCACGGCGCTGACGTCGCTTGCGCGGGTCGAGGGGATCGACGCGCGCCGGGTGCTGCCGGGACACGGCCAGGCATGGAATGGCGGGGTCGAGGCGGCGATGCGGTCGGCCAGGGAGGCGGAGGTAGACCGGCGCCAGGCATAGTGGGCTGCCGCTCGGTCAGCCGGCCGCCAGCGCCAACGAGGTTGCGCGCCATCGTCCCGCGCGAACCACTGGGTCGATGAGCGTTGACGGGGAACCGACCCGATACTAGAGTTCGTACGAAATGGACGAATACGACGTTCCGGTCCGTTCGACCGTCAGGGTCTCGGAGGCACGCGAGGAGCTGAGCGAGCTCGTCAACCGCGTGGCGTATGGCCACGAGCGGATCGTGCTCGTCCGTCACGGCAAGGAGGTTGCCGCTCTCGTGCCCGCATCGGAAGCCGCGCTGCTCGACGCGCTGGAGGACGAGCTCGATCTCGCGGCGGTGCGAGAGGCCCTGGCAGATCCGGCGAACGCACGGCCCGTCCCGCTGCAGGAAGTCCGCGCGCGCCTCGGACTCTAGCTCGTGGCGTACGCCGTCGCGTTCCTGCCATCGGCCGTCCGCCAGCTCGAGGCGCTGCCGGGGGCCGCACGGCGGTCGGTGGTCGCGGCGATCGAGGCGCTGGCCTCCGACCCGCGGCCGGTGGGGGCCAGGCGCCTCGAGGGAGTCCGGGAGGGCGTGTGCCGGATCCGCGTCGGGGACAACCGCGTGCTGTACCAGGTGAACGACGACCGACTGCTCGTCCTGGTCGTCCGGGTGGCGAACCGCCGCGAGGCCTACGCCCAGCGGGCGCTCGACCGCCTGCGTGCCCAGCTCCGGCGCGAGGGGCCGTGACTGGAGGAGGGCACCGACGGGCGTTCGCAAGGAGCAGCCGCAGCCCGTGTTCGCTCATGGACTAAGTCAGCGGACTAAGTCATACTTCGGGCATGGTCACCGTGAACGTGCATGACGCCAAGACCCACCTCTCCCGGCTCCTCGAGCGGGTGCGACAGGGGGAGTCGATCGTGATCGCCCGGGCCGGCACCCCTGTGGCAATCCTGAGCCCGATCGACGTGCCCGGCGGGAAGCGCACGCCGGGCAACGACCGCGTGGTCATCCACGCCGATTTCGACGCGCCGCTCCCGGAGTTCGACAACCTGTGAGGGTGCTGCTCGACACGCACGCGTTCCTCTGGTGGACGTCGGGGGGATCCCGAGTATCGGATCGAGCCAGGACACTCATCGAGGATCCCGAGGTGGTGGTGCTGCTCAGCGCAGCCTCGGCATGGGAGATCTCGATCAAGGCGGCGCGAGGCCGGCTCGAGTTGCCGCAGCCTCCCGAGCGCTACGTCCCGGATCGGGTCCGGCGCCACCGCATGACCGTGTTGGACGTTGCGCTGTCCCATGCGCTGCGGGCGGGTGCTCTTCCGGAGATCCATGCGGATCCGTTCGACCGCCTGCTCGTCGCCCAGGCGCAACTCGAGGGGCTCCCGATCCTGACCGCGGATCCCGCGATCGCGCGGTACGAGGTCGAGACGATCTGGTGACC
>JAJYMP010000317.1 GCA_021786915.1 Chloroflexota bacterium | reverse complement strand
TCCGGGAGGCCCCCTGGCGCTGCCACAAGCGCCTGCACCCCACGAGGATCTGCTCGTCGACCACCTGGCTCGCCTGCCAGAAGAACAGGTACGGCGAGATGGTCGTGCCGAGCAGCGCCACGAGGATCCCGATGTACTGGGGGGTGAGGCTGATCGACGGGATCAGGGTGCCGCGCAGGACTGCTGCCCAGTCGGGACGGGCGAAGAGGGCGGCCGCCACGTACGCCACCAGCGCCAGGGTCAGCCACTTGAAGGCGCGGGCGATCAACTGATACGAGCCGAAGACCTGGAGGGCCAGGATGCCCACGCTGACCGGGATGATGAAGATCGTCGCCGGGATCGGCAGGAGGAGGTTGATGGCCGCGGCGATCGCGCCGATGTCCACCCCGGCGTTGATCGTGTTGGCGGCGACGAGGGCGAAGACCGCCGGGTAGAGCACCCATCGGGGGTAGTGCTCCCGCAGGACCCCGGCCAGGCCACGCCCGCTGACGAGGCCGATCTTGGCGCAGATGTACTGCACCGCGATCATCATCGGCAGCATCACGACGGTGGTCCAAAGGGTCGCGAACCCGTAGGCCGCGCCCGCCTGCGCGTACGTCCCGATCCCCGAGGGGTCGTCGTCCGACGCGCCCGTGACCAGGCCCGGCCCGAGGACCGCCCCGAGCACCCTCAGGGGGTTCCGCTCGTGGCGCATGGCGACGACCGTCGGGTCGGGAGGTCGCCGAGGGTCGACCGCAGGCCCGGTCGAGGGGTCGGTCGCAGGAACGGTCGCGCCCGCAGGCTCCTCAGCGGCCATTGAGAGGGCTCCCAGGCAGACCGACCGGCATCGTGGTCCTCGTGCGCGCGCAAGGATTGCGGACGCCGCGATGCTGTACTCGTCCGCGGTGCACCTAGCGCCTACACAGCGTCATGCCGCCGGTCCGCTCGCGTCATGACGGGGCGTCATCCGCGCGTTCGACCAGCCTGTGACTGCGGCGGGATCAGACGGGCGCGACCATCTGCTCGGTCTCCGCTGCTCGTCTGCGCCGGCCGTCGCAGAGGCTGATCTACCTCTTCGTCGCCCAGAACATGTCGGCGAACTCCTTTGTCGCCGCCTCGAGATCCGCCGCCTGGGCGTCGACGCCCTGCCTGTACTGGCCGGCGAGCTTGAGCAGGTTCCACACCTCCGTGTGGAGTTCGGGGAACGCTGCGAGGTGCTCGGGCTTGAGCGGATGGCGACGACACTGCTTGCGCGATACGCGGAAGGCGACTAGAGTGCGCCTCTCAACCAAACGTTCGTTTGGGTGACCTGGGCATTCGACCGAGTGACGAGCGAGGCGCAGAGCCGCGATGACGGTCCGGGAAGCGGGCAGCCCCAGCGTGACGAGGCCCCGAGAGGCCGAGCTCCTGCGCGTGGCGACGGGGCTCTTCCGCGAGCGCGGCTTCCACGCCACCTCCATGCAGGACCTCGCTGAGGCCCTGCGCATGAACCGCGGCAGCCTCTACCACTACATCGAGTCCAAGGACGACCTGCTGTGGTGGATCATCAGCGGCGCGCTCGACCGGCTCCGGGCCCAGGTCGAACCCGTCCTGGCCGGCGACGGCCCGGCCGTCGAGCGCCTCCGTGGCGCGATCGCGGAGCACCTCGCCTTCGCGGCCCACCACGGCGACGAGCTCGCCCTGGTGCAGATCGAGCTGCGCTCGCTCGCGGCGGACCGGCGCGCCGACCTCATCGAGCGCCGCGACGCCTACGAGCACCAGTGGCGCGCCACGCTCGAGGCGGCCATTGAGGACGGATCACTCCGCCCGACGGACGTCCGCCTCACTGGCATCGCGATCCTCTCCGCCTGCAACTGGTTCACCCAGTGGTATCGGCCGGACGGGTCCCTGACCGTCGAGCAGATCGCGGCGTCCTTCGCCGACCTCTTCCTGGCCCCAGCGAGCTGAAAGGCAGGCCGATGATCCCGCGAGTCAGCAACGCGATCGTCCTCGGCGCCGGGACGATGGGCGCCCAGCTTGCCTGCCTGCTGGCCGGCGCGGGCTCGCGGGTCCGGCTGCTGGACCTCGACTCCCGGACCGCGGCCGCCGGCCTGGAGCGCGTCTCGAAGCTCCGGCCCTCGCCGCTCTACAGCACGTCGGACCTGGGCCGGATCACGACCGGCGGGTTCGACACCCTCGAAGCGTGCGTTGCCGACGCGGACTGGATCCTCGAGGCCGTGGTCGAGCAGCCGGAACCCAAGCGCGCCCTCTTCGAGCGCATCGACGCCGCGCTGGCCGCACTCGACCCGAAGCGCGCCACTCCCCTGATCAGCTCGAACACCTCGGGCATCCCCATCGCCACCCTGGCCGAGGGTCGGAGCGCCAGGTTCCGGCAGGCCTTCCTCGGGACGCACTTCTTCAACCCGCCGCGCTACGCCCGCCTCCTCGAGCTGATCCCCACGGCCGATACCGAGCCGGGCCGGATCGAATGGGTCGAGGCGTTCGCCAGCCGCCACCTCGGCAAGGGCACGGTGCGGGCCAAGGACCGCCCGGCCTTCATCGCCAACCGGCTGGGTGTGCACGGGCTGCTGCGCGCGATCTCCCTCGCCGCAGAGCTCGGCCTCGGGCCGGACGAGGTCGACGAGCTGACGGGGCCGCTCATCGGGCGGCCGAAGAGCGCCACGTTCCGGACCCTCGACCTGGTGGGCCTCGACGTTGCCGTCGCGGTTGCCGACCACTGCCGCGAGGCGCTCGAGGATGAGGCCGAGGCCGCGGCGTTCGTCGTGCCCGACGTCCTGCGCCGGTTGATCGCCGATGGACGGCTGGGCGAGAAGAGCGGCGCCGGCTTCTTCCGCAAGCAGGGCGGTGAGATCCTCGCCCTCGACTTGGAGACGCTGGGGTACCGTCCGCGCCGCCGCCTGCGCTCCGCCGCAATCGAGCTCGCCCGGACCGAGCCGGACCTGCGACGCCGGATGGTGGCGCTCGCGGAGGCTGGTGCCCGCTCGTCGTCCGACGCCGGCCCGGCGTTCCTGTGGCGCCTGACCGCGTCGGAGCTCGCGTATGCCGCGAGCGTCGGGCCGGAAGTGGCCGCGGACGCCGAGGCGGTGGACCGCGGCATGCGCTGGGGGTTCGGCTGGGAGCTCGGCCCGTTCGAGCAGTGGGACGCGCTGGGGCCCGACCGGCTGGCCGGGCTCCTGCCGACGCTCGGCGTCAGGGTTCCGGAGCTGGTGGGCTGCCTCGAGGCGCCGGGCCCCGGGCGCTTCCACCGCGACGGGTCCTCGCTGGACTTCGAGACCCTGACCCTGCAGCCGGACCCGGCCCCGGCGGGTGCGCTCAACCTGGACGTGCGGCGTGCAGCGGTGGGCGGGCTCCCCTGGAACGCCTCCGGTGCGCTGATCGACCTGGGCGACGGGATCCTGGGCTGCGAGCTGTGCGCCAAGCTCAACCTCATCGGGCTCGACACCCTCGACCTCCTGCGGCGCGGGATCGAGCTCGCGAGCCGAGCCTACGACGGGTTCGTCGTCGGCACGCGCGCGGCCGACTTCTCGGCCGGGGCCAACCTCGCGCTCCTGCTGCTCGAGGCCGAGGAGGACGAGTGGGACCAGCTCGACCGGTCCGTCCGGCTGTTCCAGGCCGTGACGACCGCCATGCGGTTCGCGCCGGTCCCGGTGGTGGTGGCGCCACGCGGGCGGACGCTGGGCGGCGGGACCGAGCTCAGCCTCGCGGCCGACCGTCGCCAGGCCCTGACCGAGACCTACATCGGCCTCGTCGAGACCGGCGTCGGGCTGATCCCGGCCGGCGGCGGCTCGACCATGATGGCGCGCCGGGCCGCGGAGGCGGTGCCCAACGGCGTCGACGCCGACCGGTTCGCGTTCTTCAGCGCCGCCCTCCAGACAGATCGGA
>JAJYMP010000662.1 GCA_021786915.1 Chloroflexota bacterium | reverse complement strand
TCGATCGGCGCTCGGAGCCCTGCTCGATCGCCAAGCTCCTCATCGCCGCCCGCGACCGCGCCCGCCAGGATGCCGCGGAGTACATGGCCGACGCCAAGACACGCTCGGTCCTGCGGCTGCTCGAGGCGGAGAACGCCGCCCGGGCGGAAGCGGGCCTGGGCCCGCTGGTGGCGAGCGTTCGGCCGGGGCGGCGGACGGTCTCGATCGACGTCCGCGGACTCATGCTCGCCCGCGACTTGCCGGCGAGAGCGCGCGACTGGGACGACGAGCGCAACGACGTCGACCTCGCCACCGTGGCCGCCGGCTCGGGCTACCTCGCGGCCTGGCGCTGCCACCGCTGTGGCCACCGCTGGCGGGCCGAGGTGGCCCAGCGGACGAAGCGGCTGACCCGCTGCCAGCGCTGCCATTCCGAGCGGGCCGACGGGCGCAACTCGCTCGCGGCGATGCATCCCGAACTCGTCGCCGAGTGGGACGCCGAGGCGAACCGGCCACTCCGGCCGGAGCGGATCAAGGCGACGTACGACAGGGCGGTCGTCTGGCGCTGCCCGGACGACCCGGCGCATCCGCCGTATCGGATGTCGCCGGCGACGCGGACCCGGCGGTCAGTTGGCTGTCCCCTCCACCGCAAGATGCAGCCGCGGATCCGGCCCGAGGCCAGCCAGGCAGCCTGACTGCTCGCGCAACGTTGGGGGTTCCGCGCCGGCGTCGACACGCGGCGCCAGGCGCGTCCACCAGCGCGAGCGCACCGTCTGCCACCTGCCCTCCGGCGGTCTTCAGCGCTGGCCACTGACGCCGAGCGCGCCTGCTCAACTCCGCAGCCAACCCTCACCCGGGACTGCCACGGCTCCTACCAGGTGATCCTGCCCGCCGCCCGCCCATTTACCAACCGGCAGTGATCGCGGTCTATGTGACCTTGGAACAGCCGACGTCGAAGATGCGACAGGAGGCGGCCAAGGCCGGCCTCTATCATTCGAAGCTCTACGATCGACGTTACCCCAGCGTCCAGATCCTGACCTTCAAGGAACTCGTTGAAGACGGAAAGCGACCGGAGTTGCCTCCCTCCGTAAGCCCCGTCTACCGCCGCGCCAAGCGGATTGACGTTGTGGCCGCCCAGACTGAGCAGGTCGGACTTACATGGGGAGAGCCCGAAGCACAGGCCGCCGAGTCGCCCGAGCCTTACGACTCAAACTGACCCACTACCGAGTTTCCACGCAGCTTGACAAAGGCTCTGGCAAGCGGCCAGATGACTCTTGACACTGTGTGCAGACTATGCTACATGAGTGCGTAAACGATTACGCCAAGCTCTGGGCATTGAGGGTGCGAGGAGGTTTGCAGATGAGGGCGGCATCATCGCACTCGCTCAGGATGCCCGCCGTCTTGGTAGCTGGACTGCTCGCCGTGAGCGCCTGCGGGGCGCCCACGGCGACTCCCACCGGCGGGGCGCCCACGGCGACTCCCGCGGGCACGGCGACCCCCGCGGGTGGGACCCCGGGAGCCAGGACGAGTATCCGCTTCGCGTTCTGGGGTCAGCCTGAGGACGTTCAGGTCGCCGAACAGCTCAAGGCGGCCTTCGAAGCACAGCATCCGGATATCGTGGTTCGCCTGGAGCAGCTAACTCAGGGTGGCCTCGATTTTCCTGCATTCATTCTCACGGAGATTGCCGCCGGTGTTCCGCCCGATGTTTTTACCCTGGGCGAAACCCGGGTCTGGGACTTGGTCTCGCGTGGAGTCCTGCTAGACCTGAAGCCCTTCGTCGACCGCGACAACGTCGACTTGAGCCAGTACTGGGAGAGCGCGATCGACCCGGTGACGGATGCCAGCGGCGCGATATGGGCTTTCCCTAAGGACAACACCTCTTACATGCTGTACTTCAACAAGCGCCTCTTCGACGAAGCCGGAGTTCCCTATCCTACAGAGGATTGGACTTGGGATGACATGCGCAGCGCGGCTGCCCAGTTGACCAAGGACACGGACGGCGACGGCAAGATCGACCAATGGGGGGTTGTTAGTGACCTGTGGTGGGGGCCGTGGATGGGGGCGGTCTACGCGAACGGCGGCAGTGTCCTGAACAAGGAGGGGAACAAGTGCCTCCTGAACGAGCCCGCTGCCGTGGAGGCGCTGCAGAAACTCGCTGGTCTCTGGCTTGATGAACCCAAAGTGGCTCCGGCTCCTGAGGTCCTTATCGACCTAGGCACAGACAATCTGGCGATATTCAATTCCGGTAAGGCAGCGATGACGTGGTACGGACGGTGGGGCGCATTCTGGACCAAAGCTCTGCAGGATCCCGAGGGCGTCGTGCCTTATCCGCCAATGAGCGAGGGAGGTCAAAAGAACATCTTCTTCTTCGTGACCCTCTCGGTTCCCGATAACACGAAGTATCCGGATCAGGCTTGGGAGTTCGTCAAGTTCGTGGCAAGCGAGGAGGGTCAACGAATCAACTCCTCAACTGGTATCGGGCTTCCGGTTCTCAAGTCAGTAATGAACGAGGGGAGGTCCTGGTTGATGCAGGGCGAGTCTGAAGAGAACATCCGAATCTACAGCGACGCATTGCAGAATCGGACGCGAGCCCTCCCCTTCCACCCGCAGTGGCCGGAGACCATCGACGACATCGCCACCCGCGAGATCGATGCTTTGTGGCGCGGCGAGAAGTCCGCCCAAGAGGTCACGGACGCCATCTGCAGCCAGATCGACCCAATCATCGCGAAGAACTAGCCCTCGCGTCCAGCATCAGGGCTTCGTATCGCCAGACCGGTGCGGAGTCGTCAGACACCGCCCTGAAGCGGAGGCCGGCTTACAGGTGAGCGTGTTGCTGGCTCCGGAAACACGTCTCGGTCGTTGTTCGGCCATGCCGATCGGGACCGGCTCCATCCGCCATCGGGACCGGCTCCATCCGCCAATGACGGTGGTCCAACAGCCCACATGCTTGATCGGCGGCCGAGCGGCCGAGCTCCTTTTACAGCGGACGCGTGATCCAGGCGCACCAGCCCAGGAGTTCTTCTCGGCGCGCCTCATCGTCTACGGTTCCACCAGACCACCGCCAGGTTGCTCGAGACGGGGTCGAGGAAGAAAGGAGTGAGCGAATGGCCCGCATCGGGATCCTGACTTTCTCCGACGGGCGTGACTTCGTCGCCCGCGACCTCGTCGAGATGAACGAGGACTTCCAACGGCGTCTTCGGGCGCGGCTCGAGGCTGACGGGCACGAGGTGGTGACCGGTGAAGAGATCGTCTGGACAACCGAGCTGGCCGAGCGCGAGGCCCGCCGCCTGACCGAACGCGGCTGCGATGCCTCGATCTTCAACTACGCCGTCTGGGCTTTCCCCCACTTCACCGCCATCGCTTCCACCCTTGCTCCCCGACCCATCCTCTTGTTTTCGAACGTGAACCCTCGCTATCCGGGGCTAGTCGCGATGCTAGCGGCAGCTGGATCGCTGAATCAGCTCGGGGTCCCGCACGAACGCGCCTGGGGTGAGATTGAGGACCCGGCAGTCGGCGGCCAGGTGAACGCGTTTGCCCGTGAGGCTGGGGTGGTCGCTCGCCTCCGTGGCCAGACGTACGGGCTGGTCGGCGGACGCTCGATGGGGATGTATACCGCGACCATCGATACGGCTGGCTGGCAGCGCCAGTTCGGCGTCGACGTCGAGCACATCGACCAGTGGGAGATCGTCCGCCGCGGCGAACTAGTGGACCCGGCCCGCGTGCGTGCCGGCAGGGTATGGCTCGAAGGTTGGGGTCATGTCGCCTACGATGGCGACAGGCTTACACCTGAGAAACTTGAGCGCCAGATCCGCAGCTACCACGCCATGCGTGAGCTCATCGCCGAGTGGGATCTCGACTTCTGCGGCATCAAGGGCCAGCCGGAGCTCACCAACCACTACGCCACGAC
>JAJYMP010000718.1 GCA_021786915.1 Chloroflexota bacterium | reverse complement strand
ACGAGGTGCTGTCGGGGGAGAACCCGTGAGCGAGTCCATCTTCGTCGTGGACCACGTGACCCTCCGCTTCGGCGGTGTCGTCTCGCTGAACGACGTGTCCTTGCGCATGGACCGCGGGGAGATCCTGGCCGTGATCGGCCCCAACGGGGCGGGCAAGACGTCCTTGTTCAACTCGCTGACCGGTGTCTACCGGCCCCAGGTCGGCTCGATCACCCTGACGCGCCAAGACGGGTCGACGATGGAGGTGATCGGGAAGAAGGCCCATCGCGTCAGCGCGACCGGCGTCGCGCGGACCTTCCAGGCATCCCGGATGTTCAGCGCCCTGACGGCCTACGAGAACGTGAAGATCGGTGCCGAGTCGCACCGGGGTATCGGCGTCGTGGGCGCGATGCTCCGCGGGCCACTGACACGCCGCGACGAGCGCCAGTCCGACGATCGCACCGTCAAGCTCCTGCAGTTCGTCGGGCTCCAGGACCGGGCGAACACCATCTCCTCGTCACTGTCCTACGGCGACCGGCGGCGCCTGGAGATCGCCCGCGGCCTGGCGACCCAGCCCCAGGTCCTCCTGCTGGACGAGCCGGCGGCGGGTACCAACCCCTCGGAGAAGCGGGAGCTGGCCACCTTGATCCGTCGGGTGCGAGATGAGATGGGCGTGTCGATCCTGCTGATCGAGCACGACATGAAGCTCGTGATGTCGCTGGCCGAGCGGCTCTACGTCTTGAACTTCGGGAGCGTCATCGCTGAGGGAACCCCCGATGAGATTCGTGCCAACCCCGTGGTCATCGACGCGTACCTCGGGACCACCAGCACTGCGGAGGCCTGATGAAGCTCGAGGTACGTGACGCCGTCGTGCGCTACGGGGCGATCACGGCACTGCACGGGGTGTCCTTCGACGTGGACGAGGGCGAGATCGTGACGCTGCTCGGGGCCAACGGGGCCGGCAAGACGACGACCCTGCGGATGCTCTCCGGGCTGCACGGCGTGACCAGCGGCCAGATCTTGTTCGAGGGTCGCGACGTGTCGGCCACGCCGGCCCACGAGTTCATCACGCTCGGCATCGGTCACGTGCCCGAGGGCCGCCGCATCTTCCCCCAGATGACCGTGGAGGAGAACCTGGAGATGGGCGCCTTCGCGCGCAAGGGCTCCTACAGCGACGATCTCGAGCGCATGTACACGACGTTCCCCATCTTGAAGGAGCGCCGCAAGCAGCTCGGTGGCAACCTGTCGGGCGGGGAGCAGCAGATGCTGGCCATCGGCCGGGCCCTGATGGGGCAGCCGCGCTTGCTGCTGCTCGACGAGCCCTCGATGGGCCTGGCGCCGATGGTGGTCGAGTCGATCTTCCGCATCATCGGCGAGATCCGGGACGCGGGCACGACGATCCTGCTGGTGGAGCAGAACGCCGCTCAGGCGCTGCGCCTCGCGGATCGCGGTTACGTCTTGGAGAACGGGCGGATCGCCCTGGCCGACCGGGCCGACGTGCTGCTCACCGATCCGCGGGTGCGGGCCGTCTACCTGGGGGAGGACGCCGTCTGATCGGACGGGCCTGAGCGGCCGGTGCACCACGAGACGGGTGGTGGGCGATATAGTTACTTAACATTAAGTAACTACTGAAGGGGCCCCTGGATGAGCGCGTTACGCGACCCGAACGATCACCGCTACCGCTGGATCGCCCTGACCAACACCACGTTGGGCATCTTCATGGCGACGATCAACGGCTCGATCATCCTGATCTCGCTGCCGGCGGTTTTCCGCGGGGTGGGGATCAACCCGCTGTCGTCGAGCAACGTCGGCTATCTCCTGTGGCTGCTCCAGGGCTACTTGCTCGTCACAGCGGTGCTGGTCGTGAGCCTCGGGCGCCTGGGAGACATCTTGGGCCGGGTGCGGATCTACAACCTGGGATTCGCGGTGTTCACCGGGGCGGCGATCCTGCTGTCCCTCGATCCCCTGCGGGGCGGTGGCGGCGCCTTGTGGCTGGTGCTCTGGCGCGTCGTGCAGGGCGTGGGCGGGGCCATGCTCTTCGCCAACTCGAGCGCCATCATCGTGGACGCCTTTCCGGAGGATCGCCGCGGATTCGCCGTGGGCATCAATCAGGTGGCCGCCATCGGCGGCTCGTTCGTGGGCCTGATCCTGGGCGGGCTGCTGTCGATCGTCGACTGGCGGATCATCTTCTGGGTGTCGGTGCCCTTCGGCCTGCTCGGAACGGTGTGGGCCTATCTCAGCCTGCACGACAACGGGGTCCGTACGCCCGCCCGCATCGACTGGTGGGGCAACGCCACCTTCGCCGTCGGACTGACGTCGATCTTGGTCGCCATCGTGTACGGGATCCAGCCCTACGGGACGAGTTCGATGGGCTGGACGTCTCCCCTGGTGGTGTCGGCACTGGCCATCGGGGTCGTCTTCCTCGCCGGGTTCCTGTGGATCGAGCTGCGGGTGCCCGAGCCGATGTTCAACTTGCGGCTGTTCCGCATTCGCGCCTTCGCCGCGGGCAGTGCGGCCGCCTTCTTGTCCGCGGTCGCCCGTGGTGGCTTGCAGTTCATGCTGATCATCTGGCTCCAGGGCATCTGGCTGCCCCTCCACGGCTTCAACTTCACGTCGACGCCCCTGTGGGCGGGTATTTACCTGCTGCCGCTGACCCTGGGCTTCCTGGTGGCGGGGCCGCTCTCGGGGGCCCTGTCGGACCGGCACGGCGCACGGGCGTTGTCCACGACCGGCATGGCGCTGTTCGCGGTGAGCTTCATCGGGTTGCTGATGATCCCGACGAACTTCCCGTACTGGGCCTTCGCGGTCATGGTGGCGCTCAACGGCGTCGGCGGCGGCATGTTCTCGGCTCCCAACACCACGGCGGTCATGAATGCCGTACCGCCCTCGCAGCGTGGCGCAGCAGCCGGCATCCAGTCGGCGTTCATGAACGCGGGCATGGTCTTGTCCATCGGCATCTTCTTCTCGCTGATGGTGGCGGGCCTGACCAACTCGCTGCCCGGTTCGCTCCTGCGCGGCCTGTCGCGGCACGGCGTCGCTCCGGCAACGGCCCACGCGGTGGCCCACCTGCCGGCCGTGGCCTCCATCTTCTCGTCGTTCCTCGGCTACAACCCGCTGCGCACGCTGCTGGTCTCGCCCGCGGCGGCCCACGTGACCCATGCCCAGTGGGCGGTCCTGACGGGGAAGGGATTTTTCCCCAGCCTCATCGTGAGTCCCTTCCACCACGGTCTGATCATCGTGTTCCTGGCCGCGTTCGTCATGAGTGTCATCGGCGCCGTCGCCTCGGTGCTGCGGGGCGGGCGCTTCGTCTTCAAGCACCACACGCCCCACGAGCACGTGGGCGACCTGACGCTCGCGGGCGCAGCGGTGCCCGGCGAGCTGGCCATCGAGAGCGACGTGGTGCGATGACGAGACGCGTCGTGAGCACGGCCGCGCGGTTGCAGCTAGTGACCGGACGCCTGATGCGCATGATCCGGCGGCACGGGGCGGCCGGGATGTCGGCGTCCCAGATCTCCGCCCTGGCGACCATCGAAGAGAGCGGCCCGTTGCGGATGAATTCGCTGGCCACCCACGAGTCTTTGGTCGCGCCAGCAGTGACGCGACTGGTCGCGGGACTCGAGGAACGCGGCCTGATCCAGCGCTGCGCCGACCCGGCCGATGGCCGGGCGGCGCTGGTCTCGCTCACGCCGGCGGGCGCGGCGACCCTGGTGGAGCTGCGCCGCGCCCGCGCCGTCGGGATCGAGGAGCGACTGGCGACGCTCAGTCCAGAGGAGCGCAAAGTCTTGGAGCAGGCCCTCCCGATCCTGGAGCGACTCGCCCAGTCCTGACGACCGTTGGGACGTCGCGACGAAGGGAGCGACGTGGACGAGAGCGCGCGGTGCTGGCAGGACGTGGCGGCGGTGCTGGCCGCC
>JAJYMP010000549.1 GCA_021786915.1 Chloroflexota bacterium | reverse complement strand
CTGACGACCGACGGGACCGTCCTGGTCGATTCCCCCGACGCTGGTACCCACGGTTTCCTCGCGGCACCAGCCGGGACCGGTGACCCATCGGTCTCGGGCGGGGGCGCCGCGAGCCGCTTCGTCCCGCGGCTGTGCATGCAGTGCGAGTCCTCCCCGTGCACCGCGGTGTGTCCCGTCGGCGCGACGTACCGCACCGCGGACGGGGTCGTCCTGGTCGACGCGGACCGCTGCATCGGGTGCGGCTACTGCGTGGTCGCCTGCCCGTACGGGGCGCGGTACCTCGTGCCGGCCGGTCAACGCACGCCGCAGGGGACGGCCGGCGTGGCCGACAAGTGCACGTTCTGCTACCACCGCATCACCCGCGGCCTGAACCCGGCGTGCGTTGAGGTCTGCCCGGTCGGCGCGCGCGTGTTCGGCGATCTGAACGATCCGTCGAGCCGGGTCAGCACCATCCTGCGGGAGGGCCGGACGAAGGTCATGAAGGCGGCCCTGGGCACGCGGCCGCGCGTGCACTACCTGGGGCTCGAGGGCGAGGACCTCCGATGAGCGTCCCTGTGTCCGGCCGCCGCGTCACTGCCGATGTCGGCACGGTGTGGCGCGCGTTCCGCGTCGAGGTATACGAGGTGCCACGGGGGCTCTGGATCTGGCTGGGCATCCTCGGGGCGCTGGCCCTGCTCGGCGCGCTGGCCGCGGTGCGCAGCCTGTTCCCCGGCGACAAGGGCCTGGGCACGACGCCCACCTTCGAATGGGGCCTCCTGATCGTCGGCTACGTCTTCTTTGCGATCACCACGAGCGGGCTGTGCCTGGCGTCATCGCTCGGCACCGTATTCGGGATCGATCGCTTCCGGCCGCTGGAGCGACGCCACGCCGTCCTCGCGGTTCTCTGCCTTACCACGGCGTTCGGCCTCATCGCCCTCGACCTCCACTACCCGGTGCGCCTCGTCTTCGGGGCGATGCTCAACCCCACGCCATCCTCGCCGATGTGGTGGATGGGCGTGTTCTACGGGATCTACTTCGGCTCGCTGCTCCTCGAGGTGTGGAGCATGTTCTGGGGTCATGCTCGGATCCACGGGTTCGCCTGCCTGTTCTCGTCCTGCATGGCCGTCATCGCCCCGGCCACGCTTGGTGCCGTCTTCGCCGTCCTCGCCGCTCGGTCCTTCTGGCACGGACCGTTCACGCCCCTGCTGATGGTCGCGTCGGCCTTCCTGTCCGGCACGGCACTGCTGGGCATCGTGTTCTGGGCCGTCGTCCGCTTCCAGCACAGGGGCTTCGAGCGAGCGGGCACCATCGCGATCCCGGCCATCCGCGCGGTCCTCGCGCTCGCGCTGCTCATCGTCGCCGCCCTCGTCGCGCGGGAGATCGTCGCGGGGTACGCCACGGACGACGCGGGGCTGGCCAGGGCGACCGCGGCGCTGACCACCGGTCCGCTTGCGGTGCAGTTCTGGGGCGTGCGGGTGGTCGGCGGCCTCCTGGTCCCCCTGCTCCTCGTCGCGCTGCCGTGGACACGAACCGCGGGGGGGCTGCTCGCGGCCGCGGGCCTGGCGATCATCGGCGTGTTCGCGGACCGGCTGACGTTCGTGGCCGCCGGCCAGATCGCGCCGACGACCGCGGTGTCGGGTGTGGTCTCTGCACCGTACGCCGCGTACACGCCGTCACTCGTCGAGATCGGCATTCTCACCGGCGCGGCTGCGTTCGTGACGATCGGTTACACGCTCGCGGAGCGCTACGTCGACCTCGGCGAGACGGACGTCCATGCCGTTCTCTCACCCGCGGCGCTCCGGGCCTACCGGGACCGGCTCCGGGGCAGCCTGCGGGCATCGAGGTCTGCCGTCGAGGCCCTGCGCAAGCCGGCCACCGGCAGGGCCGGGGGCGGGACGATCGTCGATGTGTCGCGCGCGGATGCCCCCGCGTCGCCCGCACCTGGACCGGGGAGTCTGTCGGATCCGCAGGTGGAGGCAGGGGAGATCGGGGCCACGGACGTGCAGCCCACCCGGGACGTGCAGCTCGCCCCGGAAGTGCAACCCACCCCGGACGCGCCGCTCGCCCCGGACGTGCCGCTCGCCCCGGCCACCGGGACCCCGAGCCCGGCCGAATCGCCGCCCGCGGCCGCGGTCGATCGTGACGGAGGTGAGGAGTGATCCGCCGCGTGCTCGCCGGGCACGCGTACTGGATCTCGGTGGCGGTGCTGGCCGCGGCCACGGTCTGGCTGGGCATCTTCCTGCTGGTCAACGCCGTGATCCCCGACCTGACCCGCGCCGGAGCTCCGACCGCAGTTGCGGTGGCCACGCCGGCGCCGTCCGCATCCTCCTCGCAGCTCCCCGACGTGGCGCCGGGCATGGGTGGCGCTGTGCCGGCAAACGCCGACTGCAGCGCGTGCCACCTGACCGATACGGGCGCGATCGGCCTCCGTCCCATACCGGCGATGGGGCACCCGCTCGAGGGCTGGACCGAGTGCACAGCGTGCCACTCCACCCAGACGCTCGTCGCGACGGCACCCGGCCACACCGGCATCCACGCCACGGCATGCCCGACGTGCCACAAGCCCGGAAACCTGCCGGCTCCGCTCGCGCGACCCCACCGTGACCGACAGAACATGGCGTGCCTGGACTGCCACGGCTCCACGGCTCCCCTGCCGGCGGACATGACGCACCGCACGGAGCGGGTCTGCTGGCTGTGCCACCGGCTGCCCGACACGCAGCCGCCGATACCCGCGCACGCCAGGGTCTCCGGGGAAACCGACTGCCTCAAGTGTCACGTTGGGGGGAAGGTGGGCGCCTTGCCGGCCGACCACCGAGCGCGGACCGCCTCGGAGTGCCTGCTCTGCCATGACGTGGGGGCGCCAGCCGTCCTGCCCCCGGCGAGCGGCCTGCCGGGCGCGACGCTCGCGCCGCCTGTCAGCGGTGTGCCGGGTGCGAGCGGGTCTGCGGTTGGCCAGGGCCGCACCGTGCCGCTGTACGCGCTGGCAGCCCCACAGGGCACGTCCTCGCCTGCCGGGTCGTAGCCGCAGGAGGAATCCGATCGACCCGCGAGCCGCGACGGGAGCGCCCAGCGTGGCTGCACGTCGTCGCGGGCGAGCTCCGGGCATGGCGGGCCGCGACCCGGCGCCGCGGCGCGCGTAGGATGACCCCGTGGCCACTCGGATCGACCTGAACGCCGACGTGGGCGAGAGCCTCGGCCCCTGGCAGATGGGCGCCGATGCCGCCCTCATGCCGCACCTCACGTCCGTCAACGTCGCCTGCGGGTTCCACGCCGGTGACCCACTCACGATCCGGCGGACGGTCCGACTCGCGCTCGACGAGGGCCTGTCGATCGGCGCGCACCCCGGGTTCCCGGACCTGGTGGGGTTCGGGCGACGCGCGATGTCGATGGCGCCCGATGAGCTCGAGGCGGCCGTCCTCTACCAGGTGGCCGCGCTCGCCGGGATGGTCCGCGCGGAGGGCGGCCGCCTGACGCACGTGAAGGCCCACGGCGCGCTCTACCACCACGTGGCCGCCGACGCGGCAGCCGCGCGGGCGTTCGCGACCGCCGTGGCCCGCCTCGACCCGGGGCTCCGGATCGTCGGACCGCCGGGCTCGGCCGTCCTCGCCGCGGCAGCCGGCCTGGGCCTTCGCTCGCTGGTGGAAGGGTTCGCCGACCGCGTCTACGAGGCCGGCGGGCACCTCCGCTCGCGCGACCTGCCCGGTGCGCTGAATGACGACCCGGACTCCGCCGCGGCCCAGGCGGTCGCGCTCGCGCGCGATGGACGGGTGACCGCCGCGGACGGGTCCACGGTCATCGTCCCGGCGGACACCATCTGCATCCACGGGGACACGCCCGGGGCACCCGCCATCGCCGCCGCCGTCCGGCGAGCCCTCGCCGCGGCCGGCATCGAGGTCCGAGCCGTCGGTGGCTGATCCCCCCG
>JAJYMP010000413.1 GCA_021786915.1 Chloroflexota bacterium | reverse complement strand
CGCCCCACATCCGCCGCGAGGCGGCATCGGCCGACGCCTGCCTCGTGCTCGAGTGTGCGCGGGCCAACGGCGACATCGTGTCGAGCCGCAAGGGGATGATCGACCTCGCCGTCACGCTCAAGGGCGAGGCGTCGCATGCGGGCGTGGAGCCGGAGAAGGGGCGCAGCGCCATCCTCGAGGCCGCGCGCCTCGTCGTCGACCTGCATGCGCTCAACGGTCGCTGGCCGGGCGTGACAGTGAACGTGGGGGTGATCGAGGGTGGCACGCGCCCGAACGTCGTGGCCGAGCGGTGCGCGCTCCAGATCGATGTCCGGTCGGTCACCCGCGAGGGGCTCGAGGCGGTCGAGGCGGCGATCACCGACTTGTGCGCCACCTCGCGCGCCGTCAACGACGTCGCCATCACCGTCGAGGAGGTCGCCCGCCACTGGCCGATGGAGAAGCTGGAGCGGTCGGGCAGGCTGGTCGACGCGGCGATCTCGACAGCTGCCCGGATCGGCTGCGAGCTCCGCGATGCCGCCACTGGCGGCGCCTCCGACGCCAACACCACCGCGGGCATGGGCGTGCCCTCGCTCGACGGGCTGGGGCCGATCGGTGGGCTCGACCACTCCTCGCGCGAGTACCTCGAGCTCGCCTCGATCGTGCCCCGGACCACACTCCTCGCGGGGCTGATCGCGGCGATCGGGCGCGACCCGCAGGTTCGCAGGTGGGCCCGCGAGCGGCGCGCCGGCGAGGCCGGGGTCGGGAGGTGAGCAGGGGCCCGAGCGGGAGGCCGACGTCCGGCCGGACGCTCATCTCGTCGGGCGGGCCCTGGGAGTCGGCCGCCGGGTACTCGCGAGCGATCGTTGAGGGCGACGTGTGCGAGGTCTCGGGCACCACCGACGCCGGCCCGGACGGCGCATCGCTCCACCCGGGCGACGCGGGCGCCCAGGCACGGGCCGCCTTCGGCATCATCGCGGCCGCGCTCGACCAGGCGGGCTTCGCGCTCGACGACGTGGTGCGAACCCGGATGTACCTCGTCGACGCGGCCGACATCGACGCCGTCCTTGCGGTTCACGGCGTGCTGTTCCGGGACGTGCGCCCGGCGGCCACGCTCGTCCTCGTGGCGGGGCTGATCCACCCGAGCCTGCGGGTCGAGGTCGAGGCGACGGCCCGGCGCGCCTGACCCCCCGGCCCGGTCGCGGCTAGGGGACCCCCGCGGCCCGCGCGATCGCCACCAGGGCGACGCCCGCGACCAGGCCGGCCAGGAGGTTCCGGCGCCACGCCACCACGGCCAGGCATCCCAGGATGCCCACGGTGTCTACGCCGAAGTGGAGCGAGAGGCTGCCGTCGGCCGCCTTGGCGACGAGGGCGTACGACGCGGCCAGCGCGCACAGCACCGCCGGCCCCACCAGGCGCAGGTAGGCGAGCGCGCGCGGCGGGAGGCGCTCGATGCCCGGTGCGAGCAGCGGCAGGGCGCGTGACGGGTAGGTGACGGCCCAGAAGACGACGGCGAGGAGGACCAGCTGGGTGCTCACCCGCCTGCTCCCCCATCGTCCAGGGCGTCGACGTCCGAGATCGCCCGCGCCAGGTCCACGGGCGCGCCGGTCACGTCGGAGTCCGGCGCGACCCGCCGGCCGCGGTCCGGGAAGGCCAGTGCCACGCGCGGCCCGAGGAGGCCGCCGACCACGACCCCCAGGCTCCGGTCGACCTGCACGCCCAGCCCGAGGAACGCGACCACCCACACGCCCACCGCGATGGCCGCGCCCGACCCGGCGGCGATCAGCTCGCGGCGGCCGGTCACCAGCCCGATGCCCAGCCCGCCAATCGCGGCCGGGAACACGATGTCGAGCCCGGAGCGCGACGGGTCGGGGATGGCGCCGCCGAGCGCGAAGCCCGCGAGCGTGCACAGGTTCCACGGCACGAACACGCCCAGCAGCGCGGCGATCCAGTAGCCGGGCACGTCCACCCGGCCGAGGCGGTGGAAGTGAGTCGCCGAGAGGGCGAACGCCTCGTCGGTCAGGAAGTGCGCCATCACTGCGCGCCAAGGCCAGGAGAGGCGGCGGAGGTGCGGTGCGAGCGAGGCTGAGTACAGCAGGTGTCGGGCGTTGAGGAGGAACGTGAGCAGCGCGATGACCGCCCACGGCGCGCCTGCCACCACGAAGCCGATCACGGCGAACTGGGCGGCTCCGGCGAAGCCGATCGTGCTCATCGCGAGCGCCTCGACGATCGAGTAGCTCGCGCCCCTCGCCGCCAGCCCGAAGACGAGGCCGAAGGCGCCCACGGACACGGCGATGCCGAAGGTGTCGAGCAGAAGCCGACGGCGCGCCGCGCGCAGGTCGAGGTGATCGCGCGGGACGGGGTGCGACGCGGCGCTCACGGGGTCACGCGGGCGTGGTCCGGGCGGCGGCGCGGCCGGTTCAGCGCAGGAAGGTCTTCCCGCAGGTCCCGTCGCAGACCGTGTACAGGGCGTGCTTCTCGGCCGCGTAGCCCGCCACGTGCAGGAGCCCGCGGCAGCCCCTGGTCGGGCACTTGAAGACCCACCAGCGCTCGTGCGCGTCAAGCGGCGTCGTCTCCGCCTTGAGCTTGTCGGCAAGGTCTGCGCGTGCGGCGAGGAGCGAGGCCACGGACGCCGTCCGCTCCTGGTCGCTCTCACTCGTGTACGGGTAGTTCTGCCCGACGTTCGATGTCACCTGCGCCTCCGCTCCACGCCCGGCCGGCGGCAGTGCGAGTGAGCGCAGCCCGCCATCGGCGCGCCCGAGAATACCATCGCGGTACCCGCTAGCGGACCGCGGCCAGCCCCGCGCTGCGAGGGTCCGCGATGGCAGCCAGCGAGCCGCCAGCCGCCGGGCCGCCCTCGACCAGCTCGATCGCGTGCTCGTGGCCCAGCGCGCCATCGAACGGGACCCGCTCCAGCCGGTGCCCGAGCGCCCGGAGCTCCGCCTCTACGCCGCTGGGCAGCTCGGCGTCCGCCAGGACGCGGAGGGGCGGCGCGAACCAGCCCTCGGGCTCCACCGTGACCCGAGGCGCGACCACGGCGGTCGCGAGGTCGGCCCGGCCGTCCACGAGCGCGGACACGAGCTGGGCGTGGATCTGCGGCTGGATGTCCCCGCCCATCGAGCCGGCCACAACCCACGGCCGCCGCTCCCCGTCGCGGAACAGCATCCCCGGCATCAGCGTGTGCGCCGGCCGGCGCCCGGGGGCGAGCAGGTTGGGGTGGCCGGGGGTCAGCGAGAACGACGCGCCGCGCCCGTGGAAGTGGACGCCCGTGTCCGGGTCCAGCACGCCGGAGCCGAACCCCGCGGCGTTCGACTGGATGAGGCTGACCGCGTTCCCCTCAGCGTCCACGACGGCGAGATAGGCGGTTCCGCCCACCAGGGTCCGGATCGGCGGCGGCGCAGCATCGGCCCGCCGCCGGTCGATCCGCGACGCCAGCGCCGCCACGTGGGCGTCCGAGAGCAGCTCGTCGAGCGGCACGTCGCACGCAGCCGGATCACCGAGCACCGCGTCGCGGTCCGCGTACGCGAGCTTCGCCGCCTCGAGCATCACGTGGATCCAGGCTGCAGAGGACCAGCCCCGCACGTCGAACGCGGCCCCCGCGGGCACGCCGAACCGCTCGAGGACGCGGAGGAGGAGCAGCGCGAAGACCCCGCTGGAGTTGGGCGGGTGCGAGGTGATCCGCACGCCGCGATAGGACGCCGCGATCGGCACGCCCCACTCGGAGCGGTGGCTGCGGAGGTCGGCGAGGGCGTGCGGGCCGCCGGCCGAGGCGAGGCCGCGCGCGATCCGCTCGCCGAGGTCGCCGTCGTAGAAGGCGTCGAAGCCCTCGGCTGCCAGCGTCTGGAGTGTCGCCGCGAGCGCCGGCAGGCGGATCACCTCGCCCGGGCGCCAGGACCGGGCCTCGGGCCGCCACACGCGGCCCAGCCCGGTCGCCCACGGCTGGTCCCCGATCTGCGGCCAGAGGCCCTCGATCGCGCCGATCAGCCCGTCCCAGGCGGGGAACCCGGCCACCGCCTGCTCGATCGCCGGTCCCAGCACCTCGTCGCGCGACAGCCGGCCCCACCGCCGATGCGCGTCTGCCCAGGAGCGCACCGCGCCCGGGACCGTGATCGAGAGCGGCCCGCGCAAGGGCACGCGCTCCAGGCCGGCATCGCGCAGCCGGGCCGCGGAGATTGCGGCGGGGGCCCGCCCGGAGCCGTTGAGCGCCACCTGCTCGCCGGCCGCCTCGTCCCAGACCAGCCAGAACGCGTCACCGCCCAGCCCGCAGCCGTGGGGCATCACGACGCCGAGCACGGCGTTCGCGGCGATCGCGGCATCGACCGCGTGCCCGCCCGCCGCCAGCACGGCGAGCCCGGCCTGCGTGGCGAGGTGGTGTGGCGCCACGACCGCGCCGCGCGCGCCCCTGGCCAGCCGGGCCGGGGCCGTCGCCGGGGTGGGGGAGGGCTCAGGCATCCGGAGAGGCGACGCGCGCAGCCGCCGGCGTCGGTGTCGCAGACTGCCCCACCCGGTGCTCGTAGCCCCGCAGGTGGCTGAGCGGCACGAGCGCGAGCGTCAGCAGCACCAGCGATGCGATGAAGATCCCGTCGAGCCCCGCCCGCTGGGCCGCTTCACCTCCGACCAGCGCCCCGGTGATCTGTCCCAGGCCGAGGAACACGGAGTAGAGGCCCATGATGGCGCCGCGATCGTCGGGATACGCCTCGGTAACGTCGGCGAGCAGGCCGATGGCTGCGGGCGTGGCGCCCGCGAGGACGAACAGCCCGGCGCCGCCGAGCACGACCATCGCCAGCGTGAACGCGAGCGGCGCACCGCCGGCGTGGTTGATGATCCCCCCGGCGATCAGGACGGCGAACCCGCCCGTGATGCCGCGGAAGATGATCGTTGTCCGCCGCAGGTTCTTGAACCGGCCTCCCCAGTACAGGAGGCCCGCGAAGAAGAGCAGCCCCCCGACGCCGAGGCCGAGGCTGACATGGGCCGGGTCGAATCCCCCCATGAGCTGCTGGCCGGCGAACGCGGGGTCAGGCCTCCTGACGAGCTGGAACAGGGTCTGGGTCGTGAACAGGCCCAGCGTGGCGTTGATCGCGATCCAGGTGGGGGCGAGGAGCCACACCGCTCGACCGTGGAGGATCCGCGCGTACCGGCGGAGCCCCTCGGCCGGATCGTGGGCGGCGGCCGCGGGGGCGGGCTCCGCGTCGCCCCGGACGCCGGAGCGGTAGATCGCGAAGGAGAGCAGGTAGACCAGGGCGTTGAGGAAGAACGCCGGCGGCCCCAGGAGATCGAACAGCGGGCCGGCCACCACGAACCCGCACAGGATCCCCGCCAGCGTTGCGGCCTCGAACCGCGCGACGGCGCGGCCCCGCGCCAGCTCGTTCGTGGCGGTGGCGAATGCGATGAACCCGAGGATCGAGGGCACGGACGCAGCGGTGGAGCCGCCCTCGAGCAGGCGCGTGAGGGCGATGACCGGCAGGCTGGCGGTGAGGCCGGTGATCACCACCGCGATGGCGCCGAACAGGGGGCCCACCAGCATCACGCGTCGGTGGCCGAGGCGATCGGAGAGCACGCCGAAGACCGGCGAGCCGATGAGCTCCGACGCGTAGAACAGGGCGACCATCACCCCGACGTGCCACGGCTGGACGACCTGGCCGCCGTGGCGCTCAAAGCGCCCGAAGTAGAAGGTCAACATCGCCCCGGTGATCCCCGTGGCGAGTCGCAGCGTGAACGTGCCGAGGATGACCGCGGCGACTGGCGTCCTGCCCGCGGCGACGTCGGAGACGACCCGCGCGGCCATGACGGGCAGGGAGCGCAGGGTCGCAGGCCAGGGCGCGAACGACATGGCTGACAGGGTATCGGGTGTGGGACGGGCGAGTGCCCGTCCCACACCGGGCTCCGACGTCGGACGGAGCCGAAGCAGCCCACGCGCGCGGTCGCCGATCCGTATCCTTGGCCGCCACGGGAAGAGGCCGCGTCACGCCCGAACGCAGCCGGTCCGCGAAGAGGTGCTGCGATGTCGCGCGTGGCCATCGTCATCGACTCGGTCAGCGACATGCCGCCCGCGGTGGCGGCCAAGCAGGGGATCATCATCGTCCCGCTGGAGGTCTCCTTCGGCGACCAGAAGTTCCGCGCCCTGACGGAGCTCTCCACCGAAGAGTTCTGGGAGAGGATGCTGGCGCCCGGCGCCCCGCTGCCCACGACGGCCGCCGCCTCCCCGGGGGAGTTCAAGGCCGTGTTCGAGGCCGCATTCGACCAGGGCGCCGAGTCCATCGTGTGCATCGACGTCTCCGAGGAGCTCTCCGGGACGGTCAAGTCGGCGCGCGTGGCAGCAGCCATGATGGAGGGCCGCGAGATCCACGTGATCGATTCGCGCACGGCCTCGATGGGCTTCGGGATGCTCGCCCAGATAGCCGCCGAGCTCGCAGACGAGGGCAGGACCGGGGCGGAGATCGCCCAGATCGTCGAGGACCGCAAGTCCGACGTGGACCTCTACCTGGCGCTCGACACGCTCGAGTACCTCAAGCGCGGGGGCCGGATCAGCGGCGCCAGCGCCGCGGTCGGGTCGATGCTCTCGATCAAGCCCATCATCACGGTCCACAACGGCGTCGTCGAGAAGGTCGACCAGGTGCGCACCCGGGCGAAGGCGCGCGAGCGGACCCTGGCGCTGCTCACGGAGCAGCCGCTCGAGCGAGCCACCGTGCTCCACAGCAGCAGCGCTGACGTGGAGGAGTTCCGCCAGCAGTTCCAGCTGCGCTCCGGCCTCGAGGATTCGCAGATCCAGGTGATGGCCATCGGCCCGTCCGTCGGGCCCCACGTCGGGCCCGGATGCGTCGGGGCCACGGTCCTGCGCCGGCGCTGACCGGATGACGCAAAGACCAGCGCGAGCGCGAACGAATTCACGAGTGTCATGGCTGAGTGTCCGCCTCGCGTCCCAGGGGAATGCGCGGACCAGCCAGGACTCTCCCACGCGGCGAGCGTGGATCAGCGGCGCGGATCCTTAGGGCAGTCGTGCCATCGCTCGATCGCGGCGCGCTCTTCAGCGCTGTCCCCCGAGCGGATCGCGCGCCTTTCGGCGGCCCCGCTCGCCCTCGTCGGGCGGGATC
Source organism: Chloroflexota bacterium (assembly GCA_021786915.1). The sequence goes on along the minus strand of JAJYMP010000413.1, from coordinate 14,588 downwards.
GCCCAAGTGACGGATTGGTTGCGATCGGGTGACGACCGGCAGGGGGTCGACACCGGACCGCCGCTATACTTGCCACGCAGAGGCGGCTCGCAACACCGTGCGGTCGGCATTTCGGCCGCTTGTTGCGCGCCCCCGTGGGGTCGTCCGGAAGACGACTCAACCGCTCGGGACGGCGTCCACCGTCCCCGCATGAGGACCATCCGTTCATGACGACGGAGCAAGTTGCGGCGCCTATCAACGCCTGGCAGGTCGCCCAGCGGCAGTTCGACCTTGCCGCTGAGATGCTCAACCTCGATCCCGGTCTGCGCCGCGTGCTGCGCGAGCCGCGCCGCGAGCTGACGGTGCACTTCCCTGTCCACATGGACGACGGGAACGTGCAGGTGTTCACCGGCTTCCGCGTTCAGCACAACCTCGGCCGCGGTCCCGCCAAGGGCGGCATCCGCTACCACCAGGCAGTCACCCTCGACGAGGTCAAGGCCCTCGCGATGTGGATGACCTGGAAGTGCGCGGTCGTCGGCATCCCGTACGGCGGCGGCAAGGGCGGCGTCATCGTCGACCCCAAGAAGCTCTCCAAGAAGGAGCTCGAGGGACTCTCCCGCCGATTCTTCACCGAGATCAGCGTGCTGATCGGCCCCGAGCGCGACATCCCCGCTCCGGACGTCAACACCACGCCCCAGATCATGGCCTGGTTCATGGACACCTACTCCATGCACACGGGCTACACGGTCCCGGGCGTCGTCACGGGCAAGCCGATCAGCCTGGGCGGATCTGAGGGCCGCAACGAGGCGACGGCGCGCGGCTGCGTGTTCACCGTCGTGAAGGCGGCCGAGCACCTGGGCATCGACCTCAAGAGCTCGACCGTGGCAGTCCAGGGCTACGGCAACGCCGGCGCCATCGCCGCCCAGCTCATGGCGGCCGAGGGCAGCACGGTCGTCGCGGTCTCCGACTCGACGGGCGGCATCCGCAACATGGCCGGCCTCGACCCGGACAAGGTCCTCGCCTGGAAGAAGGAGCACGGGACCGTCCAGGGCTTCCCGGGCGCCGAGGACATCAGCAACGCCGAGCTGCTCGAGACGCAGTGCGACATCCTGATCCCCGCCGCCTACGAGAACCAGATCACGGCCCGCAACGCCTCGAGCGTCAAGGCCAAGATCGTCGCCGAGGCCGCCAACGGCCCGACGACACCCGAGGCCGACGAGATCCTCTACGAGCGCGGCGTGTTCATGATCCCGGACATCCTGTGCAACGCCGGCGGCGTGACCGTCAGCTACTTCGAGTGGGTCCAGGACCTCAATCGCGACCACTGGACCGAGGTCGAGGTCAACGCCAAGCTCAAGGTCATCATGGACAAGGCCTTCGCCGAGGTGCTCGCCCAGAGCCAGAAGCACGGCGTGAACATGCGGACCGGCGCCTACCTCAACGCCGTTCAGCGGGTGGCGGACGCCACCGCCATGCGCGGCCTGTACCCGTGATCTGCCGCGGCCGCTGATCCCGGCCGCACCCCGCGCCCAACCTTGGAACGGCCCGGCCTCGCCGGGCCGTTTCGATTCCTTACGCTCGCGACACGCGTGGCCTGAACATCGCCCGCCGTAGATTCAGCGGCGCCTCCGACTGGAGGTCGCACGAGGGGTATCAGTGGACGACGAAGCGGAGGCCGGCCGGAAGCCGCCGGTGATCAGCCGACGACGCCTGCTGGCGGGCGGGGCGTTGGCTGGGACCGCGGCGGCGCTGGCCGCCTGCTCGAGCGCCCGGCCCAGCTCGCCGAGCGGGAACGGCGCCCCCGCCTCCTTCTCGTCGCCTGGGGCACCGCCGGCACAGACGGCGTCCGCGGCAGCGGCCGCGACCGCCCCGCCGCCGTCGCTGCCGCCTGACCGCGACACCTCCATGACGGTTGAGAACCGCCGCCGCGGCAGCGGCGGCTGGGACCTGATGCGACGACAGGCCGGGGTGAGCGCTTACCTGGCCGCGGCGTCGGTCGGCCCCGGCGAGCCGCTCTCGCTGCGCGCGGTCGGAACCGGCGTCGTCGACGTGGAGTGGTACCGCCTGGGGTGGTACGGCGGCCTCGGCGCGCGCCTCCTCAAGGTGGACCGGAAGGTCCGCCTGGCGAAGCAGCCCCGCAGCACCTTCGACAGGGTGACCGGACTGGTCGAGGCGCACTGGAAGCCCGTCCTCCGGACCACCGCCCCGAGCGGGGTCAAGAGCGGCATGCTGCTCGCCGTCCTCCGGTCGCCGAAGGGCCACAGCGTCGCCAACGTGCCGATCGTGCTGCGACCCGACCCGACCGACCCCCGGCGCGCGCCGGTCCTGTTCGTGAGTGCCGCCGCGACCTGGCAGGCCTACAACGCCTGGGGCGGGCTCGACTTCTACTCGAACACCTCCCACCACCCCGTGGCGGCCACCGCGAACCACCGGGCGGCTCAGGTCTCGTTCGACCGGCCCTACTTCCTCGACGCCGGGGCGGGCTTCCTCCGAAGGTGGGAGCTCCAGTTCATCCGCTGGATGGAGCGCAACGGCCGGGACGTGGAGTACATCACGGACCTGGACCTCGAGCGCAACCCGGACCTCGCCACGGGGCGCCGCCTGCTGGTGATGGCGGGCCACCCCGAGTACTGGACCCGGCCGATGCGGGCCCGAGTCGAGGCCGCCATCGCGTCGGGGACCAACGTCGCGTTCCTGACCGCCAACGAGGTGTACTGGCAGGCGCGGCTCGAAGACGGCCCGGCAGGCCCGGGCACGAGGCTCACCTCCTACAAGAGCCGCACCGCCGACCCGATCATGCCCAAGCAGCCGGAGCTCACCACGTGCCGCTGGCGGGAGCCACCGGTGAACGACCCTGAGGCCCCGCTGGTGGGCCAGATGTACGGCGCCATCGTCGGGCGCGTTGCCGATTGGATCGTCACCAACCACGGGCACTGGCTGTACGAGGGCACGAACGTGGGCGACGGCGACGCGATCTCGAACCTCATCGGTCAGGAGTTCGACACGTTCTTCCCGGACCTCGCCCAGCCTGGGACCGTGCAGCTGGCCCACAGCCCCGTCCTCGCCGTGCACGACCCGAACCACGACCCGGGCGCCACCCCGAGCCCCGGGATCCACACCTCGACCATGTACACGGCCCAGTCCGGCGCGACGGTGTACGCGGCCGGGACGTTCCAGTGGTCGTGGGCGATCGACGCCTACGGGTCCCGCGACTACCACGGCGTGCACACGCCCGTCGACGAGCGGGTGGCGCGCATGACGCGCAACCTCTTCGACCGGCTGGGCGACGGACCGCTCGCGCCCTAGCCGATGCCGCGGGCCACCACGGCCCGCGACGTCCGCCGCGTCGGCCCGCGTCGGCGCTGCTACCATCCGGCCATGCTCGACCACGAGGAGAAGTTCCTCTTCAAGGAGGAGATCCTCCACCTCGCCAACGCCCTCAACGACCCGGGCAGCCTCGACAACGTCGAGGACCTGCTGACCGACGTCATCACCAGCCCGCGCTTCGACTCCGAGGTGTTCACCCTCGAGCGGAGCCTCCAGGTCATGCTCGGGGCCCGAGCGGGCACCACCCTCGTCGGGCTGCTCACGGTGGCGCCCGAGGTGTTCGAGGAGGTGTCCGAGGTGCGGATCCCGCCCGAGGTCCACGAGCGGCTCGTGGCGTGGCGCGCGCGGTTCGGCCTCGCCATCGACAACGCGCTCAACTTCCTGAACAACCCGGACGGCATCCAGGGCCACAACTTCGGCACGCAGGTCGCGCACATGGACGAGCGGCGCGTGCTCCAGGGCCGCCTGACGCTGGTCCGCTACAACAACGAGCCCCAGTTCTTCCTGGCGGACGCCTCGGTGTTCCTGGGGCTGGTGACCGACATCATGGAGCGCCTCGGGCCCCACCTGGAGTCCGACAGCGTGGACGAGGAGTCGCTGACCCGCCTGCGCGAGGCTGTCGCGCTGATCGAGCGCAAGAGCGCCCCCCGCGGCTGATCCGCCGGTGGGCCGCCGCCGGGAGCCGCCAACATGCGCCACCTCTACCTCGCCGCCACCGGGCAGAACCGCGGCAAGACCACGGCCAGCCTCGGGCTGCTCGACGGGTTCCGCCGCCGCGGGCTGAACGCGGGGTTCATGAAGCCCGTCGGGCAGCGGACGGTCATCGAGGACGGCGTCCCGGCGGACGAGGACGCCGTGCTGATGCGCGAGGTGTTCGACCTGCCCGAGCCGCTCGGCGTCATGAGCCCGGTGCACATCCCGCGCGGGTTCACCAAGGCGTACATCGCAGGCGACGTGGTCGAGGACCTGGGTGCGCGGATCGACAGTGCCCACGCGACGTTCGACCGCCACGACGTCCTGCTCATCGAGGGCACCGGCCACGCCGGCGTCGGCGCGGTCATCGGCCTCTCGAACGCGGTCGTCGCGGCGCGGCTCAACGCCCCGGCCGTCATCGTGTCGGAGGGCGGCGTCGGCCGGCCGATCGACGAGATCGTGCTCAACGCCTCGCACTTCGCGGCGCACGGCGTGCGCGTGGCCGGCGCCATCGTCAACAAGGTGCGCGTCGACGAGCAGCCGGGGATCGAGCGCACGCTCGAGCGCGGCCTGGCGCGCCACGGCATAGCGCTGCTGGGCGTTCTCCCGTACCGGCCGCTGCTGTCCAACCCGACGCTGGGCATGGTCCTCGAGGGCGTGGGCGGCCAGGTCATCCACCCGGGGCCCGACCTCGACCGGGTCATCGACGACGTGGCCATCGGCGCCATGGAACCCGGCCACATGCTCGAGCGGGTGGGGCCGGGGACGCTGGTCATCGTGCCGGGCGACCGCGAGGACGTGATCCTGACCCTGGCCGCGGCCCACGTTGCGGGCGAGGCCTGGCGGATGCTCCCGTCCACGGTGGAGCAGATCGACCACCTCGTCGTCCAGACGCCGGGTGCCATCGACGCCGGGCCCGAGGCGAAGGCCCTGGGCATCGTGCTCACCGGGGGCTACCAGCCCCGTCCCGAGGTGCTCGACGCGATCCAGCAGGCGGGCATGTTCGCGGCCATCGTCCCGGAGGACACCTACCCGGTCGCCTCGGCCATCCACGACCTGCTGGTCAAGACCCATGCCGGCGACAGCGGCAAGATCGGGACCATCAAGGCACTCGTCTGGGAGCACCTCCAGATCGACCGCTTCCTCGAGGCGGCGACCGAGGCGCCGCTGCTCTGAGCGCCCCTGCGCAGCCCGGCCGCACGGCATCGGCATCCACCGCCCGCTCGCCCCGGCCGGGACGCGTCGTCGCGACGTCATGGCTGGCGTATGCGCTCGCCGTCGGCGCCGTCGGCGCCGTCGGCGCCTGGAGCCCGCATGCGCCGGTCTACTTCGAGCACCTGGGGCCTCGCGGACAGCGCAGCGGCGTCGGTGGGCGTGGCCGCGCTGTCGGGCGTCGGTCCTCGCTGGTCCTTGTCGGCACCGCGACGCTGCTCGCAGACATGGTGCCCGGGTCCCTGCGCGCCACCGCGCAGGCGTTGTTCCTGGGCACCGCCTACGCGATCGGGCCGATGGTGGGATCGCTGGGGCCGGGCTCGTCGCCAGGCTGGCCGGCGTCGGCACAATGCTCATGGTGATGGCCGTCGGGCTGGTCGCCGCCGGTGCGACCTGGGTGGCATTGAGGACGGCCGGCGGCGAGCGGGTCGCGTACGGCGTGGCGACGCCCGTCTGATACGAGGCGACGCCCGGCTCGACAAGCACCTGGCCCCGGCAGACGCGTCGCCCGTCGATGTCCTGAGGGCTCAGCCCACCAACTCGTTGTCGATCAGCCGCACGCCCTCGACCCTGACCGCGAGCGAGAGCAGCGCCGGCCCCTCGACATCGGTCAGTTCGGCCAGGGTGTCCGGGTCGGCCACCGACACGTAGTCCACGCTCGCCGTCGGCTCCTCGCCCAGCACCCGGTGCACCACCGCCCGGACGGCGTCGGCCGACCGCTCGCCGGCCCTGATGCACTCGGCGCCCGCCGCCAGCGCCCGGTGGAGCACGGCCGCTCGGGTCCGGCCCTCTGACGAGAGCCGCGCATTGCGCGACGAGAGGGCGAGGCCGTCGGGCTCCCGCACCGTCTCGCAGGGGACGACGCGGGTGGGAAGCGCGAGGTCGAGTGCCATCCGCCGGATCACCGCCACCTGCTGGTAGTCCTTGAGCCCGAAGTACGCGCGCTCCGCACCGACGAGCGCGAACAGGATGGCGACCACGGTCGCCACGCCGTCGAAGTGGCCGGGTCGCGCAGCCCCCTCGAGCGGGCGCGCAATCGCGCCCACCGACACGACCGTGTCGAACCCGGGCAGGTAGACCTCGTCCACGGCCGGAGCGAACACCACGTCCACGCCCGACGCCTCGGCCATCGCGAGGTCGCGCGCCTCGTTGCGCGGGTACTGCTCGAAGTCGCGCGCCTCGCCGAACTGGCGAGGGTTCACGAAGATCGACATCACGACGGTCGCGCTCTCGGCGCGCGCCCGGTCCACGAGCGAGACGTGGCCGGCGTGGAGCCAGCCCATCGTGGGGACGAGGCCGATTGGGCGCGGGGCGCCTGCCAGCGCGGCGCGAAGGTCCGCGCGCGTTCGGACGACCTGCATGCGGCGGTCGGGCGCGGCGGCTAGAGGTCGCGGTCGAGCGGGATGCCCGCGGCGGGGACGTTGCCCGCCCGGTCCTCGGCGCCACGGCCGAGCACCCCGTCGAGCACCGTCTGGTCCATCAGCACGGTCTCGGCATCGCCCGGGAAGGTGCCCGCCTCGGTGTCCGCGCGGTAGGCGCGCAGCGCCTCGAGGATCACGCCGTGGAGGTCCGCGTACTTGCGGGCGTGACGCGGCGTCCAGGTCCCCAGGCCGAGAAGGTCGGTCACCACCTGGATCTGGCCCGAACAGCCGGCGCCGGACCCGATGCCGATCGTGGGGATGCGCAGCCGCTCGGTCACCGCCTCGGCCAGCTGGCCCGGGAGCAGCTCGAGCACGATCGCGAACGCGCCCGCCTCCTGGACCGCGAGCGCGTCGGCGAGCAGCGCCCGGGCCTGCTCGCGGCTCTTGCCCTGGACGCGGACGCGGCCGAGCGTGTTGATGGCCTGGGGGGTGAGGCCGATGTGGCCCATCACCGGGATGCCGGCGCGGACGAGCGTCTCGATGGTGCGCGCCGAGCGGACGCCGCCCTCGACCTTGACCGCCTGGGCGCCGGCGTCGCGCAAGAAGCGGCCCGCGTTCTCGAGCGCGTCCTCGGGCGTGGCGTAGGAGAGGAACGGCATGTCGGCCACGACCAGCGCGCTGCGCGAGCCGCGGACCACGGCCTTGGTGTGGTGGAGCATCTCGTCCATCGACACCCGGACCGTCGTGTCGTAGCCCAGCATCACCTGGCCCAGCGAGTCGCCGACCAGGATCAGCGGGATGCCGGCCCCGTCCACGAGCTGGGCCGTGGGGTAGTCGTAGGCGGTGACGGTGGCGATGCGGACGCCGTCGGCATGCAGCCTGGCGATGTCGAGGACGGAGATGCGGCGGACGCTTTCGGACTGGGCGCTCATCGGGCCTCCCGGGTGGTCGCGCCAGTTTGCCCCTGCGGTGCGCGGGCGTCCAGCGTGGCGGTGACGCGGTCGAGCAGCCGCTCGGCGACCTCGCGCTTGGTCAGCAGCGGCAGGTCGTCGCGCGTGCCGTCCGCGCTCAGGATGGCGACGCGGTTCGTGTCGGTCCCGAAGCCCGAGCCCGGCTCGGCGACATCGTTGGCGACGAGGAGGTCGGCCCCCTTGCGGCGGAGTTTGTCGCGCGCCCGGTCGAGCGAGCCGGTCTCGGCAGCGAACCCCGCGATGACCGGGCGCGGGTCCAGGGATGCGGCGCGGGCGGCCACCTCCGCGAGGATGTCCTCGGTGGGCTCGAGCTCGAGCGTGAGCGGGCCGCCGCGGACCAGCTTGGTGTCGGCGGCCTGCCGGGGGCGGAAGTCGGCCACCGCGGCGGCCATGATCAGCGCGTCGGCGCGCCCGGCGAAGACGGCGTCGAGGACCGCCTCACGCATGGCCGCGGTCGTCTCGGCCCGGACGACGTGGGCGGCCGCTGGGAGCGGCACCTCGACCCGTCCGGCGACGATGGTCACGCTCGCCCCCCGAGCGAGGGCGGCCTCGGCGATCGCGACGCCCATCCTGCCGGTGCTGCGATTGCCGATGAACCGGACAGGGTCGATGGGCTCGACCGTGCCGCCAGCGGAGATGACGATCGTGCGGCCCTCGAGGTCCTGGTCGCGCGGGGCGGGGACCTCGGGCGGACGCGCGGCGGCGTCGGGTGCCCGCACCGGGCGTGCGCCGATGGCCGCGACCACCGCGTCCACGATCTGCGGCAGTTCCGCGAGCCGCCCGATGCCCGACTGGCCCGAGGCAAGCTCGCCGGTGTCGGGCGGGACGAGGATGTAGCGGAAGTCGCGCTGGAGGCGCTCGACGTTGCCGCGCGTGGCGGGGTGCGTCCACATGTCGCCGTCCATTGCCGGGCAGAACACGACGGGCGCCGACGTCGCGAGGCAGGCTGCGGTGACCGCGTCCGAGGCGATGCCGTTCGCCATCGCGCCCAGCCATCGCGCCGTGGCCGGCGCCACGACGATGGCGTCGGCCGAATCGGCGAGGACGATGTGCCCGATCCGCTGGTCCGGGAGGAGGCCCAGGACGTCGCTCTCGACGGCGTGCCGCGAGAGGGCCGCGAGCGTGAGCGGCGAGACGAACTGGGTGGCCGCGGGCGTGAGCATCACGACGACCTCGGCGCCCTCGGCGCGGAGCAGGCGAACCAGCTCAACCGCCTTGTAGGCGGCGATGGACCCGCAGGCGCCGAGTGCGATCAGCCGGCCGGCGAGGCGTGACGGGGTTCGAGCGGGAGCAGGCTGCTCCTCCCCGCGGGCGTCGAGGGCGTATCGGAACTTCCCGGTCGTCATCGCCCGAGGACCAGGGATTCGCCGCCTGCCACCTCGGCGTGGAGGATGGCCAGGCCCTTGAGCGTGAGGTCGGGGTCGACGACGTCCACTCCGTCTACCCCGTGGACCCATGGGGCTGCGGACAGGCCGCCGGTCACGACGATGCGGATGTCAGGCGGCCGTGCGCCGGTTGTGTCAGCCAGCTCGTTCCGGAGGCGGGCGATGAGGCCGCCCGCTAGCGCCTGGTAGCCGAGGACCGCGCCCGACTGCATCGCCGATACGGTGTCCCGGCCGATCGCGTGGTCGGGGGCGCGCAGCTCGACGCGGGGCAGCTTGGCGGTCCGGGCGGCCAGGGCCTCCAGGCCCAGCTCCAGCCCGGGAGCGATGGCGCCGCCGACGTAGGCCCCGTCGGGCCCCAGGCAGTCGAAGGTCGTCGCCGTTCCGAAGTCGACGACGATCGCGGGCGTCCCGTACAGCCGCGTCGCGGCCAGCGCGTTGACGATCCGGTCCGCGCCCACGTCGCCCGGGCGGTCCACGCGGATCGCGACCGGGACGGTCCCCGAACTGGCCACGACGACGCCGATCCCGCGACGGTCACCGAGTTCGCAGACCGCCGCGGCGACCGCGGGCACAACCGAGGCGAGGGCGATCGAGGCCACCTCGCCGAGCGTGCGGTCGTCCAGGCCCAGCAGGGCGCCCAGCAGCAGCTCGACCTCGTCGGCGGTCGCACCGCGGGGCGTGCCGGCGCGCCGGGTGGCGGTGACAGCGCCCCCTTCGACCAGCCCGAGCGTGAGGTTCGTGTTCCCGACGTCCACCGCGAGTAGCATGCGGCGATCATACGGTGCCTCGTGCGCGTCAGGCCTCCGCCCCGGCCTCCGGCGACAGATGGTTCCGGCGCCGGGCTCTGAAGGGGTCGATCGCCATCGCCCGTCCGGGTGGGGCGGAGGAGGCGTTCCTTGGACGACGACGGGCCGTGTGCGTGCCGCTCCTTGTTGTTCCCCACGGCTACGAACTCGACGGGTCCGTGGGATTGCGCGGCACGACTCGGCGGCTCGACCCGGCCCCGCGGAGCCGCTCGCGGTCGCGGTTGCAGCCCAGGTGTACAGGTTCGGCATGGGCGGCCTTCGCTGGGCGCCGGTCAGGGCGGCTGGACGCCCGGGTTCCGCGGCTGCCTCGGCCGTCTCGTCGAGTTCGTAGCCCGACGGAACAAGGAGCGGCGTCGGACACCGGAAGAGCCCAGCATGAGCGTGCGCCGGGCTCTGTTCGAAAAGGTGGCGACGGCCCGGGCCTGAGACTGGACGACGAGACCCCGCGGCCACCCGGCACCCCCCGCCGCTGCGATCTTCACCGTCCCGCAACCTCCCCGTTCGGCTACGATCGCAGGCGTGTCGGGCCGCACCCGGGAAGGCGGCGCGGCGAGCGCCCATCGCCCCTCGGTCTGCAGTCGTGGGAGATGCCGTGGCGGCCGAACCGCCCGCGAAGTTCTTCGTCAACGCCGGTGTCGTGACCAGCCGGGTCGACATCCGGCACCTGCTCCGGCCCATCGCGAAACAGACGGTCTCGTACCGCTACTTGCGCGGCCGTGACGTGGTCGCCCACGGGACTGGCTGGGTGGAGCGGATCGTCGCGGACGACCCCCAGGTCTCGACGTACTTCACGCCGATCGCGATCACGATCAACGTGGACTCGTTCGAGCACCTGGAGTTCGAGACCCGGCCCGACCAGCTCCTGGTCTACACGCTGGTCCAAGGCGATGAGCGCGTGGTCATCGAGTTCGTGCCGAGTGCCGTCGAGGACGACGTGCGCTCGGCGCCGCGCCAGCTGGAGCTGGACCCGGGGGCCGGGTTCGTCCAGATGGAGCTCCTCGGACCGGAGGGGTCCGAGGGGTAGAACGGGCGCCGGGCTGCGTCGGACGCGCCGTCCGGAGGGGGAAGGGAGTCATGGAACCCCAGAGGGAGGGTCGTAAGACCGCATGAGCGCGATCGCGCAGTTCTTCAAGTTCGACGAGCGCAAGACAACGCTCGGCACCGAGGCCCGCGCCGGCCTGACCACGTTCCTGGTCATGGCCTACATCATCTTCCTCAACGGCAACATCATCGCCAAGCCGCTGGGCCTCGACCCGACGGCGGTCGCGGCGGGAACCGCCCTCATCGCGGGCGTCATGACCATCGCGATGGGCGTCGTGGCGAACTACCCCTTCGCGCTCGCCGCCGGCCTGGGCATCAACGCCCTGGTGGCGTTCACCCTGACGGCGAAGGGCCTCGACGCGCAGGGCGCCATGGGCGTCATCGTGATCGAGGGCGTCGCGATCACGATCCTCGTGGTCTTGGGGCTGCGGGAGGCGATCATGAACGCCGTCCCGCTCGTCCTCAAGCGCTCGATCGGCGTCGGCATCGGCCTGTTCATCCTGTTCATCGGCCTCGCCAACGGCGGCATCGTCAACGGCCAGGCGTCGGCCTACGGCAGCATCCCGGCCGTGACGCTGCAGCCCCTCACCGACCCCCGGCAGGCGGTGTTCCTCATCGGCCTCGCGATCACCGTCGCGCTGTACGTGATGAAGATCCGCGCGGCGCTGATCATCAGCATCCTGGTGACGACGGTCATCGCGGCCCTGGTCGGCGTCACGTCCGTCCCGAGCCTCGACAAGCTGATCGTCGGTCCCAACTTCTCGACCCTCGGCCTCGGCCTCCAGGACCCGTTCCAGGTGTTCGTGAAGCTCGGGCCCATCGCGGCGATCCTGACGATCTTCGCGATCATGCTGAGCGACTTCTTCGACACGATGGGCACCGTCACCGGCATCGCCGCCGAGGCGGGCCTGGCCGACAAGGACGGCTCCGTCCCCGGGATCGGGCGCGTCCTGGTCGTCGACTCGCTCGCGGCCGTGGCCGGCGGCGCCGGCGGCGTCAGCTCGAACACGACCTACATCGAGAGCGCGGCGGGCGTCGCGGAGGGCGGCCGGACGGGCTTCGCCTCTATTGTGACCGGCGTCCTGTTCCTGCTCGCGATCTTCCTGGCGCCGATCGCGGGCATCGTGCCCAGCGCGGCGACCGCCCCTGCTCTCGTGCTCGTCGGCTACCTGATGTTCACGCTCGTGAAGGACATCCCGGTCGCCGAGGCCGAGGACGGGATCCCGGCGCTCCTGACGATCATCCTCATGCCGCTCACGTACGACATCACGGTCGGCATCGGGGCTGGCTTCGTGTCCTGGGTGTTCATCAAGCTCATCAAGGGCAAGATCGGCGAGATCCACCCGCTGATGTGGCTGGTGACCATCGGCTTCGTCATCTACTTCGCCAAGGACTGGATCGGGCTGTTCGTCAAGTAGCCCTGCTCCGTTCCCAGCCCGCAGCATCGGACCGGCGGCCTTCGGGTCGCCGGTCCTTCGTTTCGGGCTACCATCGGCGACGATGTTCCACCGGACCCAGATCCCCGACGGGCCGCGCGTCATCTCGGCTCGACTGCCGGGCTCGCGGTCGGTGTCCATCGCCGCCTACGTGCTCGCCGGCTCGCGGCAGGAGGCGCCGGGCGAGGTGGGCGTCGCCCACTTCATGGAGCACCTGACCTTCAAGGGCACCACGGTCTACCCCACCAGCCGCGCCATCTCCGAGGCGATCGAGGGTGTCGGAGGCTCGGCGAACGCGGCCACTGACCGCGAGTCGACCGTCTACTGGGTCCGCGTGCCGCGCCGCCGCGCCGAGACCGCGATGCGCGTCGTGGGCGAGCTGATCGTCCGGCCCCGCCTCACCGACGCGGACATCGAGTCCGAGCGGACGGTCATCGTAGAGGAGGTCCGCTCCTATCTCGACGACCCCGCCGAGTTCTGCCAGCTGCTCATGGGCCAGGCCCTGTTCGGGACGGGGGCCCTGGGCCGCGAGATCTGCGGCGAGGAGTCGGACATCCGAGCGCTGCCGTCCGCCGCGATCCGCGAGTTCTGGGCCGCACGCTACCGCCCCTCGAACATCGTGGTGGCGGTAGCGGGCGACCTCGAGCACGACGAGGCGCTCGCGCTCGCCGCCGAGGCGTTCGGGACGGGCGACGGCGCGGCCACGGGCTTCGACCCCGCGCCCTCGCTCCCGGCCGGGCCGCGCGTCCTCACCGGGCGCCGCGACACGACCCAGGCGCAGCTGTCGATCGGGCTGCCGGCCCTGCGGCGCGACCACCCGGACGCCTGGAACCTCACCCTGTTCAACGCGGTGCTGGGTGACGGCATGTCGAGCCGGCTGTTCCTGGGCGTGCGCGAGGAGAAGGGCCTGGCCTACGACGTGAGCTCGGGGCTGGTCGAGTACGCCGACAGCGGCGCGCTCGAGATCTCGGCCGGCGTGGACCCGGCCCAGCTGCCCGCGGCGATCGGGGCGATCCTCGCCGAGCTGGCGCGGATGGCGCAGGAGCCGGTGCCCGACGAGGAGCTCGCGAAGGCGAAGGCGTACCTCGCCGGGGGCCTCGAGCTGCGCATGGACGACACGCGCCACCTCGCCTCCTGGCTGGGCGGCCAGGAGGCACTCCACGACCGGGTCTACACGCTCGACGAGGCGCTGGCGGCGGTCGAGGCGGTGACAGCCGACGATGTGCTGCGCGTGGCCCGTGAGCTGGTCCGCGACGACAGGCTGCGGATGGCGGTCGTGGCGCCGGGGCGGCACCTGCGGGGGATCGAGCGTCACCTGCGGCTGCCGCGATGAGGTTCCTCCGGGTGGGGCGCCACGACGACGAGCCGCTGCACCCCGAGGCGGCGCCGGCTGAACCTGTCGGGACGGGAGACGCCGGTGACGACGCGGGCGCGGCTGACGTCGGCGCTCCTGACGCCGGGGCGGCGACGCCCGTCGAGCCGGTCGAGTCGCAGCTCGATGCAGTCGAGTCGCCGGTGGAGGAGCTCGCACACGCTGAGCCCGAAGCCGAAGCCGAAGCCGAAGCCGACGCCGCCGCGGTCGCGCCAGCGAGACGGGGCAGCGCCGGGCCATGGACGGCAGCGGTCGACTCTGGCGCGTCCGTCGACGCGGTCGCCGTTGCAGCCGAGTCGGCCGATGGCGACCCGGCCTTCGACCTCGTGGACGAGCGGCGGTCGGCGCATGGCGAGGCTGGCGGTTCGTTCGCACGCGCGGAAGCTGCCGCCGATGGCACTGGCTGGCTGGCTGGCCACGCTGAGGATGCGGAGGGGATCTCGACCGAGCCCGTTGCATCGGTTGACGCCAGCCCGGCTCGCGCTCGATTCTCCCCCTTGTCGGATGCGGCGGGCGAGTCCGCGCACGACCCCGCAGCGGAGGGCCGGGCGCCCGCCCTGCGGTTCGCGGGCCTGCACCTGCGCACGGGCCAGCATGCGCTCGCCCGCGCGGAGCTGGAGGCGCTGGCAGGACGGGGACAGCTCGACGGGCCGGGGCTCCTCGACCTCGCCGAGATCCGCTGGCGCACCGGCGACCTTGCGGGCGCCGGCGATGCCGCCAACGCGTTCCTCGCCCGCGGCAGCGAGTCGCCGCTCGCGTTGGTGATCGCCGCGGAGGCCGTGGCTGCGGTGGGTCGTCCCGGGGAGGCTCGACGGCTCTCGTCGCGTGCGATCGAGGCCGCCGACGGCCCGCTCGATCTGCTGTTCGCCGGGATGCCGCGCTCGACGATCTGGCCAGCGGCTCCGGACGTACCCGATACGGTCGCGGGGGAGCCGCCGCGACATCGCGGTCGCAACCGGGCGGGCGACACCTCGGGCGCCCCGTCGACTGCGTCCGAGGCCTTCG
>JAJYMP010000111.1 GCA_021786915.1 Chloroflexota bacterium | reverse complement strand
GCAGCGCGATCGCGCAGGCGCGGGCGGGCCTGCGGCTCCCGGATCCCGGGCAGGCGCCCGGCCAGCAGCCGCTCCTCGACACGGAGCCCGCGGCGGCGGAGGTCATCGTGGGCGGCGGGGCCGATGCGGCGGCGCTGGTCCTGCGGGGGCCGTGGTCGGTCGGGATCATCGGCCTCGTGGCCGGCCGCCTCGCTGACGAGACGGGCAGGCCCGCCGTGGTCGGCACGGTCCTCGGCGACGTGGTGCGCGCCTCCTGCCGCGGCGACGGCCGGGCCAACCTCGCCCACGCGCTCGACGCCTGCGACGACCTGCTGATCCGCCACGGCGGCCACGCAGCGGCGGCCGGCTTCGAGCTGCCGCTGGGCTCGTGGGACGCGTTCGTCGCGCGCTTCCTGGCCATCGCCGAGGCGTCTCGGCCCGAGGACCCGAGGCCACCGCTCGCCGTGGACCTCGCGCTGCCCTCGAGCTACGTCGACTACACGCTCTTCCGCGACCTCGCCCGCCTCGAGCCCTGCGGGCCGGGCAACGCCATCCCGCTGGTCGCGGTCCTCGGGCTCACCGTCGCCCGGGTCCGCGCGGCCAACGGCGGCCACACGCAGCTGGTCCTGCGCCGCGAGCGCGACGTCCTCGACGGGATCGCCTTCGGCCGGGCGGACCTCGCCGCCTCGCTCGTGGAGGGGGACCGCGTGGATGTCGTGGCGCGTCTGTCCAGTCGATCCTTCGGCGGTCTCGAGACGCTCCAGCTCGAGGTGCGCGACGTGGCGCCGTCCGGGTCGCACCCGCGCGCCGCCGCCGTCCTGGAGCCCGCCGCCGGAGGAGCCGGCGACCGGTCTGTCGTCGACCGCGTCCCGGTCCCCGCCACTGGAGGCCCTGCATGACCCGCACCCGGCGCGACCCGCAGCCCGCACCGGCCCGGCCGTCCGGCCTTGGCTCGGCTCGCGGCTCCATGCTCGCCGGCGCTCCGGTGGCCGCGGTGCTCTCGATCGTCGGCCTGGTGATCGTCGCCCTCGCCACGGTCGCGCTCGGCAGCGGCGTCCTGCCGTTCCCCGTGGGCGGCGGGGCGAACCCCGGTTCCTCTGGCGGGAACGGCGGCAACGGCGTCGCGCACTCGGCCACGCCCTCGAACCAGGTCGTCGTCCCCTCGACGGCGCCGGGGATCAAGGTGCCGGGCACCCTCGTGTACGCCAAGGACGGCAACATCTGGCTCCAGAGCGCGGGCACCGCGACCCAGCTGACCACCGGCGGGACCGACTCGATGCCCTCGTTCACCCCCGACGGCCAGAACGTGCTGTTCATCCGGACCCGCTACATCAAGGGCTACTGGAACGACGGCACCAAGAACAGCTACTACGCGATGGACGTCCCGGCCGTGATGGAGGTCCCGACGGCCGGGGGCAACCCGAAGCGGATCCTGGACGGCAACTACAACCCGCCCGGACGCGGCCAGTGGATGGCGTGGATCCGGGAGCCCGTGCTCTCCCCCAACGGCCGGACGCTGGCCATCGCGACCGACCTGCCGGATCCGACCAAGGGCGACGTCGTCCTCAAGCTCTACGACATGAAGTCTGCCAAGCTGACTGACCCGAAGCTCCCCGAGGTGCCGCCGCTTGGCCACCAGGACCCCGCATGGCGCCCGGACGGGAAGGTGCTCGCCTACGTCTACAACAACCGCGACGGCGCCAACGGCGTGCCGCAGATCTACGGCTACACGCCGGCCACGGGGCGAAGCGCGCCGATCAGCTCGGCTGGCTACCTGCACCCCTCCTGGTCGCCCGACGGCAACTATCTCGCCGTCACGAAGACGTCCGCCTACGGGACCGACGTCGCGATCCTCAACGCGAGCACGGGCGCCGAGATCACCCGACTCACCAGCGACGGCGCGAGCTGGGCTCCCGCCTGGTCGCCGGCGGGCGACCAGATCGCGTACCTCCACGTGGACGGCCAGGTGGTGGACCTCCGGCTCGTCCAGCTCGCGGGCACGTACGGCGACTGGACCGCGGGCCAGACGCTGAACCTCACGCAGAACGCCGGCCTCGACAGCGTCTCCCGGCCAGACTGGTTCATCCCGGCCGACCAGATGCCCGCCGCCACGCCGGCGGCCGGCGGGACGACGAACCCGGGCGGAGGCTCGCCGGCCACGCCGTCCCCCTCGTGATCGCGCCGTACCTGGAGCGGGTGGCCGCGAGGACCGCAGCCACCCGCTCAGTCCTGTGCGTGGGCGTTGACCCCGATCCCGCCGCGCTCCCCGCGGGGTTCCCCTCCGGCCTGGCCGGCGTCGAGGCGTTCGCGCGCCTGCTGCTCGAGGCGGCGCTGCCTCACGCCTCGGCGGTCAAGGCCAACCTCGCGTTCTTCGAGGCGTACGGCTCAGCGGGGCTGGCTGCCCTGGAGCGCCTGCGCGCGCTCGTCCCGCCCGGGCTGCCGTTCATCGCGGACGCGAAGCGCGGGGACATCGGCAGCACGGCCGCCAAGCAGGCGGTGGCCCTGTACGACGGGCTCGGCGCCGACGCGATCACGGTGAACCCCTACCTGGGCGAAGAGGCGGTGCGGCCGCTGATCGAGCGGGCGGACCGCTTCGCCTACGTGCTCTGCCGGACGTCGAACCCTGGCGCCGGCGAGCTCCAGGGGCTGGTCGTCGCGGAAGACCGGGCGGCGGGCCTCCCCGCCGAGCCGCTCTATGGGCGCGTCGCCCGCCGCGTCGCCGCCTGGGGGCCCGGCGGGACCGTGGGCCTCGTGGTGGGCGCCACCGCTCCCGCCGAGCTGGCGGCCCTCCGCGCGCTCGCACCCGGCCTTGCGTTCCTGGTCCCCGGGGTCGGGGCTCAGGGCGGCGCGGTGGCGCCGGTGCTCGCCTCGGGTCCCGCGATCGAGGCGCCCGCGGGCGGCGTCGCGGGCGGCGGCCTGCTCGTCAACGTGTCGCGGGGGATCGCCCGGGCAGCGCTCGGCGAGGTCCCGCCGGGCGCCTCGGCGGATCCCGGGGACCGGCTCGCGGCGGCCGCAGCGGAGTGGTCGGCCAACCTCGCTGTGCTACCCTGAGGCGGCTCTGGACGCCTCCCGGTCCGGATCGCTCGCCGCTCACCACCGAGGTGCAACATGCTGTCCGGAATCTCCCCCGTTCACCTGATCCTGATCCTGGTGATCGCCCTGATCGTCGTCGGTCCCGGCAAGCTGCCGGATGTCGGCGCCGCGCTGGGCAAGAGCATCAAGGAGTTCCGGAAGGCCGCCTCTGACGTGCAGGAGGCCACGTCCCTGATGCCGGCCGCGCCCGCTCCGGCGCCCGTCGCGGCTGCCCCGGCCCCCGCCCCGATGCAGGCCGCCCCGGCGCCCGTCCAGGCCGCTCCGGTCGCAGCGCCCCTCGCGAGCGCCACGGTCGCAGTCGCCGAGGCCCAGATGGCCCAGCCCGCGACGTCCCCGGCCGAGGCCGGTGCGGCGGCGTCCGAGGCCGGCGTTTAGCTTCTCGCCTCGAACGGGAACCCGAAGACCGCGATGGCCGATGCCGACGCCCTCCGCGACGCCGGCCTGCCGGCACTGGTGACCACCGCCCCGGTCCCCGCGAGCGCTCCGGAGCCGGCGTCGACGCCGAAGCCGCCGGCGGGGGAGATGACGCTCGTCGAGCACCTCGTCGAACTGCGCAACCGCCTGTTCAAGATGGCGCTCGCGGTCGCCCTCGCCGCGATCATCGGGTTCCTCCTCGGAGACCCGATCATCGCGATCCTCAAGGCGCCGATCCCGGGCGGCAAGCCGCTCTACTACACGGGCCTCGGCGACGCGTTCATGATCCACGTCAAGATCGCGCTCGTCGTGGGGATCATCCTCTCGATGCCGGTGATCCTGTACCAGCTCTGGGCGTTCATCGCCCCCGGCCTGACCGAGCGCGAGCGCCGCGCGTCCCTGCCGTGGATCCCGGTGGCGAT